>NZ_QAIW01000323.1:2362-3071 GCF_003061285.1 Stenotrophomonas sp. HMWF003
TGCCCTGGGGCGTGGACGTCTCCAGCGGGATCGAATCCGAGCCGGGCATCAAGGACGGCTACAAGATGCGCAAGTTCGTCGAAGAAGTCCGCCGCGCCGACTGCCACGAGGCCGACTGAGGCCGGTGGTGGGTCCCGACCGTGAATCCCGGTACGGGACACGGGACAGGTAAAGCCCGGTAGGTCCCGACCGTTGGTCGGGACATCTGCCGCGATCCCGACGCGGCCATTGCCGACAGCCCATCCACCACGCCAGCCAGGCGCGGCCGCGTTGCTATGGGCGCAGCGGCCAATTTCACGTAGCATCGACAGGACATGGCGCGGCCGGCACGGCGCGTAATCGCGGGAAGCCGGAGCGCTTCCCTCAAGCGGCGGCCGGGGAAGCGGCTGGCCGCCTTCACAGGGAAGGCATGGAATGGACGAGTTCCTCACTGTCGCGTTGAGTTTCCCCACGTTGCCGTACAGCATCGTGCTGGCGTTCGCCGTGCTGTATTGGCTGCTGGCCGCCTTCGGCGTGGTCGACGACGGCATTGCCCATGACGGCCTGGACCTGCACCTGGGGGATGACGGCCTGCACGGCATTTCCGGCATGTTCGCGCGCCTGGGCCTGGGCGGCGCCCCGGTGATGCTGGTGATCGCGCTGCTGGCCTTCTTCGGCTGGACCGTCACCTACTTCGTCCACCTGTTCCTGCTGCAGCCCCTGCCCACCC
>NZ_QAIW01000323.1:3081-10481 GCF_003061285.1 Stenotrophomonas sp. HMWF003
CCCCAGGCGTCACTGCTGGGCCGCGTCGGCGTGGTCGCCTCGCCGCAGGTCACCGCCACCGTGGGCCATGCCAACGTCGACGACGGCGGCGCCGGGCTGATCCTGCAGGTGCGCTCGCACGACGGCAGCGTGCTCGCACGCGGCGACCGCGTGGTCCTGCTGGACTACCTGGCCGACCACAACCATTACCTGGTGGTGCGTGAGAACGCCCACCCCGCGCTTTCCATCCAAGACAGCCTGATTGCGGGCGATAAGGAGATCCATCGATGAGTTTTGCGACCTTGGCCCCGTTCGTGATCGGGGTGGGCATCCTGCTGGTCCTGCTGCTTGGCCTGGCCGGCCTGTTCAAAGCGTTCTACCGCAAGGTGGACCAGGGCGTGGCCCTGATCGTCAACGACATGAGTTCGCAGCCCAAGGTGCACTTCACCGGTGCGCTGATCATTCCGGTGCTGTACCGCGCCGAGCTGATGCGGATCAGCCTGATCACCCTGCAGATCGACCGCCGCGGCAAGGAAGGCCTGATCTGCCGCGACAACATGCGCGCCGACATCGCCGTGGCCTTCTACCTGCGCGTCAACGAAACCCAGGCCGACGTGTTGCGCGTGGCCAAGGCGATCGGTGCCGACCGCGCCTCGGACAAGCATGCGGTCGATGAACTGTTCAACGCCAAGTTCTCCGAAGCGCTGAAGACGGTGGGCAAGAAGTTCGAGTTCACCGAACTGTTCGAAAAGCGCCAGGAATTCCGCGACGAGATCATTGCCGTGATCGGCAACGACCTGAACGGCTATGCGCTGGAAGACGTCGCCATCGACTACCTGGAGCAGACCCCCAAGCTGCTGCTGGACCAGAACAACATCCTCGACGCCCAGGGCATCCGCAAGATCACCGAGCTGACCGCCACCCACAACGTGGTCACCAACGAGCTGGAACAGAACGAAAAGCTGGCCATCACCAAGAAGAACGTCGAAGCGCGCGAAGCGCTGCTGGCGTTGGAACGCCAGCAGGCCGAAGCCGAGGCCCGCCAGAAGCGCGAGATCGAAACCATCCGCGCGCGTGAGGAAGCCGAAACCGCCAAGGTCCAGGAAGAGCAGCGCCAGCTGTCCGAGCAGGCACGCATCGAAGCGCAGGAAGTCATCGACATCCGCGAACAGAACCGCATGCGCGAAGTGGAAGTGGCCGAGCAGAACCGCCAGCGCGCGGTGGCCATCGAATCCGAGCGCGTCGAGCGCGCGCGCCAGCTGGAGCAGGTCACCACCCAGCGCGAAGTGCAACTGCAGGGCGTGGAGCGCGACAAGGTGGTGGAGTCCGGCAAGATGGACGTGGCCAACATCACCCGCGAACGCATCGCCATCGACAAGACCGTGGCCCAGGAAGAAGAGCGCATCAAGGAAGTGCGTGAGGTGTCCGAAGCCGATCGCCAGAAGCAGGTACTGATTCTGGAAGCCGAAGGCAAGGCGCAGGAACTGCTGGTGCGCCAGGTCAAGGAGGCACAGGCGGCCGAAACCTCGGCCAAGCACCGTGCCGTGGAAATCACCACCCTGGCCCAGGCCCAGCACGAAGCAGCCGGCAAGCAGGCCGACGCCAAGCGCCTGCTGGCCGACGGTACCCGTGCCGAACAGGCCGCCCCCGGCCTGGCCGAGGCGCAGGTGCGCGAAGCCTCGGCGCTGGCCATCGAGAAGGTCGGCATCGCCGAAGCCCGCGTGATCGAAGCCAAGGCCGAAGCCAACCTCAAGCAGGGCACCAACGAGGCCCGCGTGCTGGCCGAGAACCTGCAGGCCCAGGCCCATGGTGAAGAGCAGATGGGCCGTGCCCGCGCCACCGCGACCGAGTCCATCGGCGGCGCCGAAGCCGGCGTGGTGCAGAAGAAGCTGCTGGCCGAGGCCGAAGGCCTGGTCCGCAAGTTCGAGGCGATCGGTTCGCTCAGCGACACCGCGCGCGGCCACGAAGAGTTCCGCATGATGCTCGACAACAGCCTCAAGCAGGCACTGGCCTCGATCGATGCCGGCAAGGAAGTCTCGCGCGAGAACGCCGGCGTCATCGCCAGCGCACTGCGCAACGCCGACATCGACCTGGTGGGCGGCGACGGCGGCATGTTCGAGAACCTGATCAAGGCCGTGTCGCTGGGCAAGTCCATCGAAGGCCTGGCCGACAAGAGCCCGATCGTGCAGGAGCTGATGCAGCGCTACCTGGGCGTGGGCCCGCGCGAATCCGCGCCGCGCCAGATCAGCGAAGACACGGTTGAAGCGGTGCCCAGCGTGACCGCCACCGTGGTCGAAACCCGCTGAGCCGCACTGCCGGCGCGCCGCCTTGGGGTGGCGTGTCCGGCACCCCGGCGGTGGCCATGAGGCCGCCGCCACGCCTTTCCCGGCCGGCTCGCCCGGCCGGTTGTCCGTGAGCCGGAAGGAAGCCGATGTCCGATACCGCCAACCGTCCCGAGCCGTCCGCGCCGGAAGCCACTGCCAGCGTCGACCAGGCTGTTGCCCAGGGCGGCGCCTATGAAGTGCTGCGCCGCCGCCTGGCCGAGCAGGGCAGCCGCCTACGCAGCGTCGCCGATGCCCTCAACACGCAGCGCCTGGCCGAGTTCGGCGACAGCCGGCTGGAGGTCACCGGCCGCTTCCGCATCCGCAGCGAAAACAACTGCGTCGGCCGCGACATCGTCCAGGTCGGTCCGGACCTGCTGCTGTTCGGCTACAACGTGTACATCGGGCTCAAGACCCAGACCCGCGTCGAAGACGTGTTCGGGCTGTACCGGCTGGTGCAGGCCAACGACGGCTACGACGTGGTGCCGGTGGACGCCAAGGGCAGCTTCCTGGCCCAGCCGGCGTTCGTGCACGACTTCGGCGAGCTCTACGCCTATTACAAGCACGCGCGCCTGCTGCAGCTGATCGTGGTCGGCGACAAGCTGCTGGCCTCGTTCCAGATCGGCGAGCGCAGCAGCGACGTGCGCGTGTTCCGCTGGGCGCTGGCCCGTGACGGCGCACTGACCTACCTGGACGCCCGGGGCGAGCGCGACATCGCACTGCCGCCGCCGTTCGACTTCGAGTGGACGCGCGCCACGCGCGACATGGCCGTTACCGGTCGCCATGCGCACCTGAACATCCTCGACAGCCTGTTCGTGGAAACCACCGGCGGCGACCTCACCATCAAGGTCGAGAACAACACCGAGAGCGGGCAGGGCGTCTACAGCGAACCGGTCGAGGACAGCACGCAGTCGCTGGACGACGCGCAGTTCGACTTCGCCCGGGTGGGCTCGCTGATCCTGCTCAAGGTGCTGCCGTACCGCGAAACGGTGTGGCGGGGCCTGATCTACAACACGCTCACCGGCAACATCATCCGCAACGATGCCATCGTGCAGGCCTGCGTACAGCTGCCCGAAGACCACGGCATCATCTTCCCGGGCGGCTATTACCTGCAGAGCGGCGAGCACAAGGCGTTCGACGCGGCGATGGACGGCATGCAGTTCAAGCGCGCCATCCGCTCGCCCAACGGCGAAGACGTGCTCTACATCTTCTACGAGCGCGAAGGCGGGCGCTCGGCGCTGTTTGTCTACAACACCATCCAGCGCGTGCTGCAGAACCCGGTGTTCGGCCACGGCTACGCCTTCATGCACGACGGGCGCATGGTGCTGTTCCATGCCGAAGGCAGCGAGCCGACCCGCATCCACGCCATGCAGGTCTGGCAGACGCCGTTCAGCAGCGACGAGTTCGCCGCCAGCCGTCCGCCCGGCAACACCTTCATGGGCCGCATCGGCAATGCCGAGCTGGTGCGCGGCATCTCCAACCTGTTCGACCTGGCCCGCACCATCGAAGGCGATGACGTGTCGGTGCAGCGCTACCAGCGCCTGGTGCAGGACACCCGGCGCCTGTTCGACGCCCACCACTGGCTGGACGACGCGCAATGCGGGGGCGCGGTCAGCCTGCTGCGCGAGGTCAGCAGCACCGGCGAGTCGGTGCTGGACGAATACGAGAAAGTGCAGTCGATCCGCGCGCAGTCCGCGCAGGCCATGGCCCAGGCGCAGAACACGCAGAAGGCGTTGCTGGCCCGCCTGCAGCCGGAGAACTGGAAAGACGTGCAGTCCTTCGTCGAGGCGCTCAATGCGATCTCGGCGCAGCGTGGGCACCTGCTCACCATCCGCGACTACCGCTACATCGACACCGACCTGATCGATGCGATGACCGCCGCGCTGCAGCAGGCGCATGAGGCCATCGGCGCGGCCACCGGCGCGTTCCTGGCCGGCGACGCGGCGCTGGCCCCGCTGGGCGAGCGCCTGCAGGCGCTGGACGAGGCCGCGCAGCAGGCCGAAAGCGCGCGGGTGCTGGACGAACAGCTGGCCGGCCTGCGCGCCATGTCGGCCGACCTGGACATGCTGTCCGAGCTGATGGCCGGCCTGAAGGTCGACGACGCCACCGCGCGCACCCGCGTGGTCGAGGCGATCTCGGCCATCTACGCGCGCCTCAACCAGACCCGCGCACGCGCCGAACAGCGTCGCCGCAGCCTGGGGTCGGCCGAAGCGGTGGCGCAGTTCGCCGCGCAGTTCGCGCTGTTCTCGCAGGCCATCACCAGCGCGCTGGCGATGGCCACCGATCCCGAACGCGCCGACGAACAGATGTCGCGGCTGCTGGTGCAGCTGGAGGAACTGGAAAGCCAGTTCGGCGAACACGAGCAGTTCCTGGGCGACATCCTGGCCAAGCGCGAGGAACTGATCGATGCCTTCGAGGCCCACAAGCAGGCGCTGCTGGACGAGCGCCAGCGCAAGGCGCGCTCGGTGCTGGACGCGGCCACCCGCATCCTCGACGGCCTGGCCAAGCGCACCGAGCGCTTCGCCACCGCCGACGAGCTCAACGCCTTCTTCGCCGGCGACCCGCTGATCCTCAAGCTGCGCGAACTGGCCGAACGCCTGCGCGGCCTGCGTGACAGCGTCAAGGCCGACGACATCGAATCACGCCTGAAAGGCGTGCGTGACCAGGCCGTGCGCGCGTTGCGCGATCGCAGCGACCTGTTCGAGGCCGGCGGCAACGTCGTGCGCCTTGGCCCGCGGCACCGCTTCAGCGTGAACACCCAGGCGCTGGACCTGACCATCCTGCCGCGCGGCGACGCGCTGGCCATCCACCTCACCGGCACCGACTTCCTGGAGCCGCTGCACGATCCCGAACTGGCCGAACTCAAGCCGTACTGGCAGCTCAGCCTGGATTCGGAATCGGACACGCTGTACCGCGGCGAGTACCTGGCCGGCAGCGTGCTGCGTGCAGCCATGGAAAACCGTGACGGGCTCGACCTGGCCGGGTTGCAGCACAGCGCTGCCGAGCCCGAGGCGCTGGACCGCAGCGTGCGTGATTTCGCCGCGCCGCGTTACCGCGAAGGCTACGAGCGCGGCATCCATGACCACGACGCCACCGTGATCCTGCGCGCGCTGCTGCCGCTGCAGCAGGCGGCCGGCACCCTGTTGCACGCGCCACGCGTGCGCGCACTGGCAATGCTGTTCTGGGCCGCACGGCAGCGCCGCGAAGAGGTGGCCCAGTGGCCGGCACGCCAGGCCGGCGCCGATGCTATCGCGCGCCTGTTCGGCTCCGATGAGGGCCGCCAGGCACTGCGCACGGAGATGACGCAGGCGCTGGCCGCATTCAATGACGAACACGCGCTGCCGTTCACGGCCGCCGACCACCTGGCGGCCGCCGCCTACCTCGCCGACGAACTGTCGGCCGGCGAACCGGTGTTCACCAGCAGCCGCTATGCGCTGGCGTTGCTGGAGGCACTGGGTCAACAGCTGCAGGCGGCTGGCCAGCGCGAGGCGCTGGAGCGCGCCCTGCAGCGCGAGCAGGACGGCCTGGGCGCGCGCTGGGCGCTGGCGGGGCAGTGGCTGCGCGCCCTGTGCCGCACCCCGGCGTTCACCGACCACGCCGGCTATGCCGACGAGGCGGCTGCACTGCTGCTGGTGCAGCGCGCGCTGCGCACCCGCGCCAGCGATGTGGTGCTGCTGGTCAGCGTGGATGGCCTGCTGGGTGAACACCCGCGCATCGTGCAGGGCCACATGACCCTGTCGCTGGATGATTTCCTGGCGCGCCTGCAGCACCACACCGGCGTGTTCGTGCCTGCGTTCCATGCCTACCAGGCGGTCCGCCAGCGCATCGTCACGCGCGAACGCGACACCCTGCGCCTGTCCGAGTTCAAGGCGCGGCCGCTGTCCTCGTTCGTGCGCAACAAGCTGATCAACGACGTCTACCTGGGCGTGATCGGCGACAACCTGGCCAAGCAGATGGGCACGGTGGGCGAAAACAAGCGCAGCGACCTGATGGGCCTGCTGATGATGATCTCGCCGCCCGGCTACGGCAAAACCACGCTGATGGAATACGTGGCGCACCGCCTCGGCCTGGTCTTCATGAAGATCAACGGCCCGGCGCTGGGCCACGAGGTGCGCTCGCTGGACCCGGCCCAGGCGCCGGACGCCACCTCGCGCCAGGAGCTGGAAAAGCTCAATCTGGCGCTGGAAATGGGCAACAACACCATGTTGTATGTCGATGACATCCAGCACACCCACCCGGAATTCCTGCAGAAGTTCATCTCGTTGTGCGACGGCACGCGCCGCATCGAAGGCGTGTGGCGCGGGCGCACCCGCACCTACGACATGCGCGGCAAGAAATTCTGCGTGGTGATGGCCGGCAACCCGTATACCGAGTCCGGCGAGGTGTTCAAGATTCCGGACATGCTGGCCAACCGCGCCGACATCTACAACCTGGGTGACGTGCTGGGCGGCATGGAAGACGCCTTCACCCTGAGCTACATCGAAAACAGCCTGACCTCCAATCCGGTGCTGGCGCCGCTGGCCACCCGCGACATGGCCGACCTGTACCTGCTGGTGGAGCGGGCGATGGGCAAGGAGGTGTCCACCAACGCGCTCAGCCACGCCTACAGCGGCGCGGAGGTCAACGAGATCGTCGCCACCCTGCAGCGCATGCTGCGCGTGCGCGACGTGGTCTACCGCGTCAACCAGCAGTACATCGCCAGTGCGGCGCAGGACGACCGCTATCGCACCGAACCGGCGTTCCGGCTGCAGGGCAGCTACCGCAACATGAACAAGCTGTCGGAGAAGATCTCGCCGGTGATGAACGACGCCGAGCTGCAGCAGCTGGTGTCCGACCACTACCAGGGCGAGGCGCAGCTGCTCACCACCGGGGCCGAGGAAAACCTGCTCAAGCTGGCCGAACTGCGGGGCCTGCTGCAGGGCGCCGAGCTGGAGCGCTGGCAGCAGATCAAGCGTGACTTCCTGCGCAACAAAGCCATGGGCGCCGACGACGCCGATGTCGGCGGGCGCGTGGTGGCGCAGCTGGCCGACATCGCCAGCGCGCTGCAGCTGCCGCCGCCAGCGGCCGTGGCCGAGGCGGAGCCCGCGCCTTGGCCACGGC
>NZ_QAIW01000323.1:10491-11232 GCF_003061285.1 Stenotrophomonas sp. HMWF003
CGCGCCGGTGGCGACACCGCCACTGGCCGAACCGCTGGCCAGTGGCTTGCAGGCCGGGCTGGCCCCGCTGTTGCAGCTGCTCGGCGATTCGCACCAGCAACAGGTGCGCACGGGCGAAACGCTGGCCTTGCTGGCTGGCTGGGTGCGCCAGCAGATGGAGACCGGGCCGGCCCCGCGGGTGGGTGCCCGCCCCAGGCGCGCCTCCACGCCCGAGGAGCGCGCCCTGGATGAGGCGCTGATGCGCCACTTCTACGGCGAATCGAGCCTGCCGCCGCGGTGGGAACGCGACGGCGGTGATGCGCCTGCATGACCGCGCCCTCGTTGCCTGCGCTGCCGGCGCCGCCGGCCAGCCTCGTCGCCGACGCAGCGGTGCTGTCGCGCTACGGCGAGGTGCTGGTACAGGCGATGGCGCCGCGCGCGGCGGGTGTCGGCGCGTACGAGGACGACCCGCGCAGCGATCTGGTCGAGGCGCTGTCGCGGCTTGCCCTGGCGCTGCAGGCGGGCAACCCGGCCCGCTTGCGCCGCCAGACCGGTTGGTGGGGGCGGCTGCTGGGGCGCGACGTGGAGCGCCAGGCCGACGCCGACGCGTTGCAGGCGCAGTGCGGCGTCCTGCTGCTCAATGCCCAGGCGCATGCGCGCCGGCTGGGGGCCGCGGTCGAGGCGGGCACGCACGCGGCCGCGGCGGATCTGCACGGCGCGCAGGCGCTGGAGCAATGGGCCGAGGCCGGAACGGTGCTGGGT
>NZ_QAIW01000323.1:11242-16541 GCF_003061285.1 Stenotrophomonas sp. HMWF003
GGGCACGTTGCACCAGCGCGTGGTGCACCTGCGCACGCTGGCCTCGCTCAAACGCATGCAGGCTGGCCAGACACAGCTGCTGCAGGCCCAGGACGCGGCCCTGCTGGACCACTTCCAGCGCATCGCCGAGGTGCTGGTGCCGGCGTGGCAGAAGGCCGTCCGTGCCGGCCGCACCCGGACGCATGCACGGCAGAACGAGCAGGCCGCGCAACTGCTGGGCCAGATCCGCGCCGAGGTCGCCGCGGCGCACGCTAGACTTCCCTGAGTACACTGACCCGTGCCGGCGCTCCGGCCGCCCTTCAGAATGGAGATGCACCGATGACCCAGGATTCCCAGCCGAACGCGTCCCTCCCGGTGGAGGTCAGCGTGGATGTCATCGATGACAATGCATTGCAGGCGCTGGGCCTGGGCCGGGACGACCTGCCGAAAATCGCCGAGATCGGGCGCAGCCTGGACGACATCCGGCCGGGCAACCTGCAGGTGTTCGGGCGCGACGCGGCGGCCAAGACGGCGGCGTTTTCCAGCCAGCTGCTCGACCAGGTACGCAACCGCGACCTCGATGCCAGCGGCGACAAGCTGGGCGAGGTGGTGCGCATCGCGCGCTCGCTGAAGCTTGACGGGCTAACCGAACGCTCGAAGGTGCCGGTGATCGGTGGGTTGATCGACAAGCTGCGCGCGTCCAAGGGCGAGCTGGTGCAGAAATTCAGCGACACCAACCGCCAGATCGAGCAGCTGATGGGCGACGTGGGCAGCCAGCAGGCGCTGATGGGCCAGCGCGTGGTCGAGTTCGACCGCATGCACGAGATCGTCCGCGAAGAGCGCCACGGCCTGGGCCTGCACATCGCCGCCGGCAAGCGCCGGATCGCCTCGCTGCGCAGCGAACAGCTGGCGGGGCAGGGCCAGGACGATCCGCAGCAGCGGATCCGCCAGGGCGAGCTGGACAACGCGATCCGGCTGCTCGACAAGCGCGTGGGCGACCTGCTGGTCATGCAGCACGCCGCCGACCAGTCGTTGCCGATGATCCGGCTGATCCAGGCCAACGCGATCCTGTTGATCGAGAAGTTCAACACCGTCCGCGACATCACCATTCCGTCGTGGAAGCGTCAGTTCGCGATCCAGTTGTCGCTCAACGAGCAGAAGAACGCGGTGGCGTTGTCCAACGCGATCGACGATGCCACCAACGAGATGATGCGGCGCAATGCCGACCTGCTGCGGCAGACCACCGTTGAAACGGCCAAGGCCAACCAGCGCGCCGTGATCGACGTGGCCACCCTGCGCCACGTGCACGAGCAGCTGATCGCCACGGTGGAAGAAGTGCGCACCATCCACCGCGAGGGCATGCAGCAGCGCCAGCAGGCCGAAGTGGAACTGGCGCGCCTGCGCGACGACGTGCAGCAACGCCTGGCAGCGCCGACCGCCGTCTGACCGGCGCGCGCCCCGGCATCGTCCCCACCCACGGTGGGGATCTACGCCCCCGCCAACTGCTGCTGCAGCCACCCGGCCAGCACGTCCACCCGTGCATCCACCGCCCCGTCGGGCGTGGCCAGCACCCAGAACCCCCCGGTGGCGCCAAAGCCCCATGGCGCCAACAGGCGGCCGGCGGCCAGCTCGTCGGCCACCAGCGGCTCGGGCGCGATCGCCACGCCCAGCCCGGCCACGGCTGCCTCCAGCAGGTAGTACAGGTGCTCGAACCCGCTGCCCATGTGCAGCTGCGCCGGGTCCAGCCCATGCGCCAGTGCCCAGGCCGGCCACGCCTGCGGGCGCGAGGCGGTATGCAGCAACGCTTCGCCGAGCAGGGCGGTCGGCGGCTGCTGGCGCAACCGCGCCGCCGCCGGGTGCTGCGGGCTGACCACCACGCCCACCCGTTCCGGCGCCAGTTCGCGCACCTGCCACCCCCGTGGCCACGGGGGCTGGGCGAGCAGCAGCACCGCATCCAGGCCGCGCTGGGCGTCGGTGAAACTGCCGTCCTGCGCCGACCAATGCAGCGCCAGCGACGGCAGGTCGCGCTGCAGCGCCGGCAGGTGCGGAATCATCCAGCGCGCCAGGATGCTGCCGCTGCAGCCCAGCACCAGCGCGTCCGGCCGCTGCTGGCGCTTGAGCGCGCCCACCGCCTCGCGGATCTGCCCGAACGCGCCCTCGCAGGCGCTCTGCAGCTCGGCCCCGGCCCGGGTCAGGCGCAGTCCGCGTCCGTCGCGTTCAAACAGGGCCACGCCCAGGTGATCCTCCAGCACCCGCAGCTGGCGGCTGATCGCGCCATGGGTGACGTGCAGGGCCTCCGCGGCACGGCCCACCCCACCCAGGCGGGCGGCGGCCTCGAAACTGCGCAGGGCGTTGAGCGGCGGCAGGGGAAGGTCGCTCATGTGAGTTTTCCTGACGGGTTGTCGCAGATATTATCGATATTCCTGTCATGACATGTGCGTTAAATTGGCACCCTGTCTCCACCGGTTGTCGCGCCATGTCCGCATCCCCCATCACCGATTTCCACGCCTACCCCGATGCCCAGGGCCATTTCGGCCGCTACGGCGGCAGTTTCGTTGCTGAAACGCTGATCGGGCCGCTGCAGGAACTGGCGGCCGCCTACGACGAGGCGCGCCGCGATCCGGCCTTCATCGCCGCCTACGACAAGGACCTCACCCACTACGTGGGCCGGCCCAGCCCGATCTACCACGCCGAACGGCTCAGCCAGCAGGTGGGCGGGGCGCAGATCCTGCTCAAGCGCGAAGACCTGAACCACACCGGCGCGCACAAGATCAACAACACCATCGGCCAGGCCCTGCTGGCCGCGCGGATGGGCAAGACCCGCATCATCGCCGAGACCGGCGCCGGCCAGCATGGCGTGGCCAGCGCCACCGTGGCCGCCCGTCTGGGCCTGGAGTGCGTGGTCTACATGGGTGCCACCGACATCGAACGGCAGAAGATCAACGTCTACCGCATGAAGCTGCTCGGGGCCACGGTGGTGCCGGTCACCTCCGGCTCGGCCACGCTCAAGGACGCGCTCAATGAAGCCATGCGCGACTGGGTCACCAACGTGCGCGACACCTTCTACATCATCGGCACCGTCGCCGGCCCGGACCCGTACCCGCGCATGGTGCGTGACTTCAACGCCATCGTCGGCCGCGAAGCGCGCGCGCAGATGCTCACCGATTACGGCCGCCTGCCCGATGCGATCACCGCCTGCGTCGGCGGCGGCAGCAATGCCATCGGCCTGTTCCATGCCTTCCTCAACGACCGCGACGTGCGCATCGTCGGTGCCGAAGCGGCCGGTGATGGCATCGAGACCGGCCGCCATGCCGCCTCCATCGCCGCGGGCCGCCCGGGCGTACTGCACGGCAACCGCACCTATGTGATCTGCGACGACGACGGCCAGATCACCGAAACCCACTCGGTGTCGGCCGGCCTGGACTACCCGGGCGTCGGCCCGGAGCATGCCTTCCTGGCCGATGCCGGGCGCGCTGAATATGTCGGCATCACCGACGAGGAAGCGCTGGCCGCGTTCCACCAGCTGGCCCACAGCGAAGGCATCCTGGCCGCGCTGGAATCCAGCCACGCCGTGGCCCAGGCCATCAAGATCGCGCGTGACCTGCCTCGCGACAAACTGGTGCTGTGCAACCTGTCCGGCCGTGGTGACAAGGACGTGCATACCATCGCCGCACGCGAGGGCCTGATGCTGTGAATCCACTGCTGCGCCAGGGAAGTGCGCTGCTGATCGTGGTCGGTCTGACCGCCTGCACCCCACCGGACCCGCCGCTGCTGCCCGCCGCGCCGGCGTCGCCCGCGGCCATCGCACCGGCGCAGGTGCCGGCGAGCAACGATGACGACCTGGCCAACCGCCCGATCGAGGATGAGCCCGAACTGCCGGCCCCAGCCCCCGATGCGGTCCCGGCGCCCGCCGTGGTGTCCGTTGCCCTGGACCATGCCGGCGACATCGTCATCGGCCAGCGCTTCACCGCCGCCGATGCCGATGCCACCTGGCATTCGGCCGGTCTGAGCGAAGGCGGGCAGGCCGGCAGCTGCGAGTACTACGAGCGCGGCAGCCTGCCCGAGGGCATCTCGATGATGGTCGACGACGACCACGTGCAGCGCTTCGAACTGGCGCCGCTGGACGGCACCGATGAAACCATCACCCAGGCCGGCCCGTTCGGGCTGCGCCTGGGCATGACGCGTGACGCCGCGCTCAAGCGCCTGCCCAAGGGCAGCCTTGCGCAGCCGCACGCCTACGACCCTGAAACGGGCGAATACCTGACCTGGCAGGACCCCGGCTCGGATCTGGCGATCCGGCTGGAGATCTTCGACGGGGTGATTTCGACGCTGTACTGGGGCGCCAGCGGCGCCGTTGAATTGATTGAAGGATGTGCCTGAAATGTCCGTGGACCGTATCGATGCCTGTTTTGCCCGCCTGCGCGCCGAGGGCCGCAAGGCCCTGATTCCCTTCATCACCGCCGGTGATCCGGGCCTTGACGCCACCGTGCCGGTGATGCACGCGCTGGCCGCCGCCGGCGCGGACGTGATCGAACTGGGCGTGCCGTTCTCCGACCCGATGGCCGACGGCCCCACCATCCAGCGCAGCTCCGAGCGCGCGCTGGCGCGCGGGGCAGGGCTGCGCTACGTGCTGGAAACCGTGGCCGCCTTCCGCCGCGACGACGCCACCACCCCGGTGGTGCTGATGGGCTACCTGAACCCGGTCGAGATCCACGGTACCGCCCGCTTCGCCGACGCGGCCATCGCCGCGGGCGTGGACGGCGTGCTGCTGGTCGACCTGCCGCCGGAAGAGGCCGCCGAAACCCGCGCCATCTTCACCGCCGCCGGCCTGGCCCTGATCCTGCTGGCCTCTCCGACCACCGCCGACACCCGGCTGGACACCCTGTCGGCCATGGCCCAGGGCTACCTCTACTACGTCAGCTTCGCCGGCGTCACCGGCGCGTCCGAACGCCTCGACAGCAGCGCCGCCAGCGCCCGCCTGCGCGACCTGCGCAGCCGCTCCACCGTCCCGGTCGTAGCCGGCTTCGGCATCAAGGACGCCGCCAGCGCCGCGGCCATGGCCGTCGAAGCCGACGGCGTCGTAGTCGGCAGCGCCCTGGTCGCCGCGCTGGGTGAAGCGGCCGATGCAGGCGCTGCCGCACAGACCGCAACGTCCTTCCTCGCGCCGCTGCGCGCCGCGCTCGACAAGGCCTGATCAAGCGGCGCCCCCGCTCTCCGATCCGCAGACATGAAACTGTGCAGAGGCAGGCGGGCAGCCGCGCCCGGGACCGTTGGGCGCCATGGATGGCGCCCACGAGCCCCCAGGGGTGAGAGCGCATGC
>NZ_QAIW01000324.1:0-4057 GCF_003061285.1 Stenotrophomonas sp. HMWF003
GCCCTGCGGTGGCGCCTGGCCGCGCTGTACGCGCAGCCCCGGGGCCGACGGCAGCGGCGTGGCCGGCGCCGAATCAACGGATGGCGATACCTGCGGCGGCAACGCGATCAGGGTGGCCATCAGCGCACCCAGTGCATCCATCGGTTCGGGCAGCGGCGGCAGCGGCGTGTTTGCCGCCCGCGCGCTGGCCACCCGGCGCAGTTTGGCCGGTGCGTCTTCCTGCGGTGCGGTTTCGCCGCCGCGGGCGGGGCGTTCTTCCACCGGCATCTGCAGCACCACGGCGGTGCTGCCAGGCACGGCGTGTTCCAGCACCGGCAAACCGGTGAACAGCATCGCCAGCAGGGCCAGCCAGGCCAGCACGCTCGCCAACGCCGGACGCTGCCCGCGCATGGCGGGGGCGAAGCTGCGGTGGCGGTGCGGGTGGCGCAAGGGGGGCGTGTCCAGTCTACGGCGGCCCGGAGCTTCGGGACGCAACGCGCCGGGATTGTAGTGAGATACGTTCCCGGGTGCAAATGGGAATGATTTGCGATTAAGGGCGATGCCGTGGCGTTGCACCAACGGCCGGTACGATCAGACCTCGCTCCAGCGGCGCAGCAGGTTGTGATACACGCCGGTGAGCTGCAGCACGGCGGCCGCGTCGGCACCGCTGGTGCGCAGCATCTCGATGGCGCTGTCCATTTCCAGCAGCATGCGCCGTGCGCTGTCGTCGCGGACCATGCTCTGTACCCAGAAGAACGAGGCAAGCCGGGCACCGCGTGTCACCGCGTTGACCCGGTGCAGGCTGCTGGATGGGTAGACCACCAGGTCGCCGGCAGGCAGCTTCACCTCGTGCTCGCCATAGGTATCGCTGACCACCAGTTCGCCGCCGTCATAGGCCTCCGGCGGGCTCAGGAACAGGGTGCAGGACACATCCGAGCGGAGGTGGGAGCGCTGCTCACCGTGGCTGGTGATCATCACCGCCCCGTCGACATGCAGGCCGTATTCGCCACCGCCCTGGTAGCGGTTGAAGCGCGGTGGCAGGATCCGCAGCGGCAGTGCTGCGGCGAAGAACAGCGGGTGCCGTTCCAGCGCCGCCAGCACCACCCGCCCCAGCTCGGCCTTCAGGGGCGAGGCATCGGGTAGCTGCTGGTTGCGTTTGACCTGCGCGCCCTGCGCGCCCACGGTTTCGCGGCCATCGGCCCAGTCCGCCGCCGCAAGCGCGCGCTGCAGATGGGCCAGTTCATCGGCGGAAAGTACGTTGGGAACATGCAGCAGCATGGCGGGATCCTCTACGCGGCGCGGGGGCTGCCCGCGCCGCCCACGCATCAGAAGCGGTAGTCGGCGCTGAGCAGGAACGAGCGCGGCGCGCCCGGGGTGTAACGGTACCCGCTCTTGTTGATCGCAGCCACGTACTGCTTGTCGAACAGGTTGTAGGCGTTCAAGCGCACCACCAGGTGCGGGTTGATGGTGTACGAGGCCACCGCGTCGTAGACCGTGTAGGACTTGGTGAATGCCGGGGTGCCCACTGCGCCATCGGTACCGCGATGCATCTGGCCCGCATACCGTGCGCCACCGCCGAGGGTCAGGCCGAACGGGAAGGTGTAGCTGGTCCAGCTGGTGAAGGTGTCGCCCGGCGTGTAGGTCAGGTTGCGGGTGCCGTCGGCGGCAACGTTGGCGCCTTCCTCCACGTCGGTATCGAGGTGGCTGTAGCCGGCGCTCACCGACCAGTTGTCGGTGATGCGGCCCACCGTGGACACCTCGATGCCCTGTACCGACTTCTTGCCGGTCTGGGTCGGGTTGCCGGCGTCATCGAGCACCTGGGTGTTGATCTCGTTGCTGACCTCGGTCTTGAACAGCGCCACGTTCAAGGCCAGTGCGTCGCCCAGGAAGCTCCACTTGGTGCCCACCTCGAACGTCTTTGCCTTCTGCGGGTCCAGGCTGGGATTGTCGGCGCTGCTGGCCGAGGCGCTCAGCTGGAAATTGCTGCCACCGGGGGGCTGCTGCGAGATGGCGTAGTTGGCATACAGGCTGACCAGGTCATCGACCTTGTACACCGCCCCCACTTTCCAGTTGAGCAGGGTGTCCGAATGCGCCAGCGACGGATTGGGGATCACCGTGCCGACTGGATTGCTGCCACAGGCCGGCCCGCGCCCCCCGCAGACCGACGCGCTCTGGTACTCGGTCTTGTAGTGATCTGCACGCAGGCCGGCGGTGAGCAGGAAGCTCTCGCCGATGTTGAGCGTGTCGAACAGGTACGCCGACGACGTGGTGGTCTTGCCATGGCTGTCGGCGCCGTTGTGTGCCCAGGTCAGGCCGGTGGCGTTCCAGTCCGGTGCGTACAGGTTGGCCGCTGACCACACGCTGCCGCCGGTGGCAGCCTGCCCGAAACTTTTCAGTTCTTCGCGGGTGAACTCCAGGCCGGTGCTCAGGTTGTGCTCGACCGTACCGGTGGCGAAGTCGGCGCGCAGGTTGAGCTGGTCGGTAAGGATGGTGTTCTGCTGGTCCTTGAAGGTCGGCAGGCTGCGCGCGAGGGTGTAGCTGCCCAGGTCGGCGGCGGAGGTGTAGCGGATGTTGCCGGTCGCCGCGCCATTGGCACCGCGGGTGCCGGTGCCCATGAAGGCGGTCAGCATGTAGTCCTGGTCGGTGCGGCCCCAGCGCGCGGTGTTGGTCAGGCGGACGTTGTCGTTGAGGTCGTGCTCGATGCGGAACGTGGCCATCTTCGCGGTGACATCGTCGTGGTCGGCACGGGTACCGTAGAAGTTTTCCGGGTCCACCGGGTGGCCGGCCAGCTGTTCCAGCGTAGGCTGCGGCGTCCAGCCCGGCAGGCCGAGCGTGGGGACGCCGCCGTCGGGCACGTTGTCCTGTTCCACATAAAGCAGGTTGAGGTAGTAGCGCGTGGCGGTGCCCAGGCCGAAGGCAAGCGACGGGGCGATGCCCCAGCGGCTGTTGTTGACATGGTCGCGGCCCGGCTGGTCGTTGTCCTGCCACATGGCATTGAGCCGCAGCGCGCTGGTCGCGCCCAGGGTCTGGTTCCAGTCGGCGGTGGTACGCGCCTGGCTGTCGGTCCCCGCCGAGACGGTGCCGGACACTGCGTCATGCAGGGTGGCCTGCTTGCTCACCATGTTGATCGCGCCCGTGGGGGCGGAACGGCCGTTGTCGGTACCGGCCGGTCCCTTGGCCACTTCCACCTGTTCGGTATTGAACACATCGCGCGAGATCGAACCGATGTCGCGCACGCCATCAACGAAGATGCTGCTCGACGTGTCGAAGCCGCGCATGAAGATGCTGTCGCCGGTAGTGGTGTTGCCGTTCTCGCCGACATAGAACGTCCCCACGCCAGGGCTGTTGCGCAGTGCGTCGGTCAGCGTGGTGGCGCCCTGCTGGTTGAACAGATCGGCGGTGATCACCTGGATGGTCTGCGGCGTGTCCTGCAGCGACTGGGTGAACTTGGGCGAGGCGACCTTGTCGGCCTTGTAGCCGCGCACCCCGAGCACGTGCACCTGGTCCAGGGTCTGTGGTGTGGCGTTGCTGGACTGGGCAAGGGCTGCGACCGGCAGTGCGGCCAGGCCCAGGCCGGTGACCAGCCCGGCGGTGGCCAGGCAGGCGGCGCTGCGCGAAGAGGGAGAGTGCTTGCGGCTCTTGATCATGGAGGACAGTCCAGAAGGGCGAAGGTAGGGCAGCAGAGGCATGCAGCGATCGGACGGGGCGACCGGCGGTGCATGCAGGCAGGACACACAGGCGTGGCCGCTGGCTGCGCGACGCGCAGCCAGGGCCGGGCCACCACGCGGTGCGTGGCAGCTGGATCAGGCGTGGGGAGGGGCGTGGCCGGGGTTGAGCCGCAGCGACGGTTCCATCCGCTGCCAGCGCAGCGCATCGGCCGGCCACAGCGGCACTACCGCCACCCAGGCGGTGCGGCGCAGGCGCAGGGTCACGCCGTGGGCGCTGGTGTCCGGATCGGTTCCGCCTTCGGTGGCGGCAGACGGTTCACTGGCCGGGGGTTCCGGGCAGGGGGCCGGTGCCTGTGGCAGGGCGGCGGCGGCATTGTCCGGGGACAGGGCCATCACCGACAGCGCCGACG
>NZ_QAIW01000325.1:0-2036 GCF_003061285.1 Stenotrophomonas sp. HMWF003
ATAGTGGATGGAAAGGCGGCAGCATGAACAACAAGGCACTCGTCGTGGGCGCAACCGGCATCGTCGGCAGCGCATTGATACGGGCACTGCAGGGCGCCGGCTGGGAGGTGCACGGCCTGGCCCGAACGCCTGGCACCGTGCCCCCGGGTGTCGGCGCGGTGGCGGCCGATCTGCGCGATGCACAGGCCACGCGAGACGCACTGGCGAGGCTGGCGCCTACCCACGTGTTCATCACCACCTGGTCGCGGCAGGCCAATGAGGCGGAGAACATCCGGGTCAACGCTGCGATGGTGCGGCACCTGCTCGATGCAGTTCGTCCGGCCGGTTCGGTCCGGCACGTGGCGCTGGTGACCGGCCTGAAGCATTACCTGGGGCCGTTCGAGGCCTACGCGCAGGGTGCGCTGCCGCAGACCCCGTTCCGCGAGGAGCAGCCGCGCCTGGAGGTGGACAATTTCTATTACGCGCAGGAAGACGAAGTGTTCGCCGCCGCCGCGCGCGATGGCTTCCACTGGAGCGTGCACCGCCCGCATACGGTGATCGGTGCGGCGGTCGGCAATGCCATGAACATGGGCACGACCCTGGCGGTGTACGCCTCGCTGTGCAAGCGCAGTGGACGTCCGTTCTACTTCCCGGGGTCGCCGGCACAATGGGACGGCCTGACCGACATGACCGATGCCGGCCTGCTGGCAAGGCACCTGCTCTGGGCCACGCAGACCCCGGCCGCCTTCGACCAGGCGTTCAACGTGGTCAACGGCGATGTGTTCCGCTGGCGCTGGATGTGGGCGCGGATCGCGGCCTGGTTTGATCTCGACCCCGCACCGTTCACTGGCGAGGTGCGGCCGCTGGAGCGGCAGATGGCCAACGATGCCGCCGCGTGGTCGGCGCTGGCCGCAGAACACGGCCTGGTCGAGCCCGATATCCAGCGGCTGATTTCACCGTGGCATACCGACGCCGACCTGGGGCGCCCGCTGGAGGTGATCACCGACATGTCCAGGAGCCGACGGCTGGGCTTCCTGGACTACCAGCCCAGCGACGATGCGTTCTTCGCGCTGTTCGCGCAGCTGCGCGCACGGCGGCTGATCCCCTGAGCAAGGGCGGCACGCGCATGCAACGCGGCGTGCCACGCCCGGGTTACCTTCGACACTGTGGGCGTGTGGCGGCGACCCGCTAGGCTGCGGCATCCGCCCGCCGGGCCCTTCGTGATGCCGCACACCGTGACCATGCTCTGGAAAGTGTCTTCGTTGTTGCTCGCGGCGCTGCCGCTGAATGCGGTTGCGGCAGACCAGTGGATCGTGGCGACCGATCTGTGGGGCAACACGAATTACCAGACGCTGCAGCTGGAGGTACAGGGAACGCAGCTCACCGGCACCCTTGACGGCGACCGCGTCAGTGGCACGCTGCGCGACCGCGACATACGCTTCACCGCCACCGGCAACGACGGCCAGGTCTACCACTTCAGCGGCCGTATCGACGCTGCACGCATGCAGGGCCAGAGTGACCAGCCGGACACCAACAATCGCGCGGTGCGTGCCCAGCACGCGTTCAGTGCATGGCGGGTGCCCGCGCGCACCGGCACGTCCGCGCAACGGCACGTGTTCACCCCGGTCGACTACTCCAATACCTTCAGCGCCGACCGTGCCCCGGTGCTGGTCATCCACCCCGGCGATTCGGTGCAGACCAAGACGCTCGATTCCGGCGGCGTGGACGAGCACGGCGTCACCCGTGCCCTGTTCGGCAACCCGCAGGTGGGGCCGTTCTTCGTGGTCGGCGCCGAGCCCGGCGACACCCTGGCCATCACCCTCACCTCGCTCAAACTCAACCGCGACTACGCCGACAGCCTGGACGGCGTGGTCGGCCGGCTGAAGACGCCACGGATAGCCGCCGAAACCACCGGGCTGGGCAAGCCGGTGCGCTGGGAGCTGGACCGGGTGCGCGGCATGGCGCGGCCGAAGGACGCCAGCGGCGGCGCCCTCAAACGGTTCGAAGTGCCGGTGAAGCCGATGCTGGGCGGGCTGGCGGTGGCACCGGGCTTCGGC
>NZ_QAIW01000326.1:0-2261 GCF_003061285.1 Stenotrophomonas sp. HMWF003
GATGAGGATCGCTTCGCGGCGGCCGGTAACCAGGGTGGAGGCGACGGAGAACAGTGCCTTGTCGCCGGGGTGGTAGGGCTGCACCTGCAGCGCGTGGGCTTCGGCGGTGGCCGCGGTGGCCGCGGCGGCGTGGCTGATGGCCGGTGCGGTCACGGCGAGCGCGGTACCCAGCGTCAACGCCAGGGCCAGGGTGGTGCGGGAGACGTTCGGCATATCAAGAATTCCTGTGCAGAGCGGCCCCGGCATGACACCGGGGCCGGTAGAGCCGACCGTTGGTCGGCTGCTTCACATCGGCGGCGCGTCAGTACGCAACCGTGGCGATCTGCCGCACGTACTGCGGGGTTTCGATCTCGCTGACGAAGGCGTCGGCGTAGTCGGGGTAGCTGATCCGGCTGTGGCCGTCGGCCCCCACCAGGAAGCTGCGCGCCTGGGTGCGGAAGCCGCCGCGCTGCGGGCCGGGGCCGATTTCGGCGGCGGGCGAGTAGAAGGTCCAGTCCAGGTCGTCGACGGCCTGCAGCTGCTTCAGGGTGTCGCGTGCGGCCAGGGCGACCGGCTTGTAGGCGTCCGGGAAGCCCTCGGTATCCACCAGCTGCACGCCGGGGGCGACTTCCAGGCTGCCGGCGCCGCCGACCATGATGAAGCGCGGCACGCCGGCCTGGCGCGCGGCCTTGACCAGCGCGGCGCTGGTGGTGGTCACGGTGCTGGGCGCATCGCCCGGACGCGGGCCGAAGGCGCTGGCCAGCACGTCGTGGCCGGCGATCACGGCGGCCAGGGCGTCGGTGTCGTCCAGCGCGGCGACGGCCAGCTGGGCGCCGTCCAGTTCGGCCGGCAGGTCGGTTTCGCGGCGCACGATGGCGGTGACCTGATGGCCACGGGCGAGGGCCTGGCGAGCGATTTCACGGCCGATGTTGCCGGTGGCACCAACGAGGGCGATTTTCATGGGGGCAGATCCGTTGAGGAAGGAAGGCCAGCGTATGCGTCTGGAATCGAACGTAAAACCGCGTATAACGGGCTAATTTGTTGCGTGGATCGATCAGATGGACCGGATGACGGCGATGAACGTGTTCGTGGAGGTGGTCGAGCGCGGCAGCCTGACCGCGGCGGCCGAGGCGCTGGAGATGTCGCGGGCGATGGTGACCCGCTACCTGGCCGAGGTGGAGCGCTGGCTGGGCGCGCGGTTGCTGCACCGGACCACGCGCCGGATCAGCCTGACCGGCCCGGGCGAGGCGGCGCTGCTGCGGTTCCGGCAGATGCTGGCGATCGGCGATGAACTGCACGGCGAACTGGCCACCGACAACCCCGAACCGCACGGGCTGATCCGGGTCACGGCGAGCGTGTCGTTCGGACAGATCCACCTGGCCGCGGCAGTGGCCGACTTCGTCAAGCGGTATCCGCTGACGCGGGTGGAACTGCTGCTGGTGGACCGCGTGGTCAACCTGGTCGAAGAACGCGTGGATATCGCGGTGCGCATCTCGCGTGCGATCGACCCGGCGCTGATCGCGCGGCGGTTGGCCCCGTGCCGTTCGGTGCTGTGCGCGGCACCGTCGTACCTGGCCGAACGCGGTGCGCCGGCCACGGCCGATGCACTGGCCGCGCACAACTGCCTGACCCACCACTACGTGGGCAAGAGCGTGTGGCACCTGCAGCGCGATGGCCGCGCGATTGCGGTGGCGGTGGGCGGCAACATCAGCGCCAATGAAGCATCCCTCCTGCTGGAAGCGGTACGCGCCGGCGCGGGCATCGCGATGCTGCCCACCTACCAGATCGCGCCGTTGCTGCGCAGTGGCGAGTTGATTGAAGTGCTGCCCGATTACCAGGTGGAAGGGCTGGGCATCCACGCGGTGTATGCCTCACGCCGGCAGCTGCCGACGATCATGCGCAGCTTCCTGGATTTCCTGGTGGAACGGTTTGCCAGCCCGGAATTCCTGGCGCAGCTGTAAACGCGGCACCGGTGCAGCCGACCAACGGTCGGCTCTACCCAAGCGTGCATCGGCAGCACACACGCACCTCCGTACAATGTCCCTCCCCATGTCGTACAAGCGAGTTGAGTTGTGCCGTATCCGTATCCGTTGGTGGTGTTCGATCTGGATGGCACGCTGGTGGACAGCGCCGCCGACATTGCCGAGGCATTGAACCGCACGCTGCAGGACTGGCAGTTGCCGCGCGTGCCCGAGGCCACCGTGCTGACCTGGATCGGCGACGGCGTGCGTCGGTTGGTGGAGCAGGCATTCGATGCGGCCGGCAGCGGCATCGACCTGGAC
>NZ_QAIW01000326.1:2271-2694 GCF_003061285.1 Stenotrophomonas sp. HMWF003
GTTTCATGCGGCATTACGAGGCGTGCCTGTTGCGCAGCCCGCGTCTGTTCGATGGCGTGACTCCCGCATTGCAGGCACTCCGCGATGAGGGCGTGACGCTGGCGATCTGTACCAACAAGCCGTCGGCACTGGTGGCGCCGTTGCTGCAGCATTTCGGGTTGCAGGACCAGTTTGCGCTGGTACTGGGCGGGGATTCGCTGGCCGAACGCAAGCCCAGCGGCGTGCCGCTGCGGCACATCGCCACGCAGCTCGGCGTGGCCCCGGAGGCCGCCTTGATGGTAGGTGATTCGATCACCGATTACCGTGCCGCGGTGAACGCGGGCATGCCGGTGGCGCTGGTGCGCTATGGGTATCCGCGCGGGCTCGATCTGGACAACGTCGAGGCGGTGGCGGTGATGGACGATCTGCGGGAATTGCTGGTGC
>NZ_QAIW01000326.1:2722-7234 GCF_003061285.1 Stenotrophomonas sp. HMWF003
GTAACGCACGCTCAGGCGGTACTCGCGGCCGGGCTGGTTGTACCAGGCCACCGTTTCGTAGTCGCGGTCGAACACGTTGCTGACCCGGCCGAGCACCGACCAGTCGCGGCTCAGCGCGTATTCCAGGCGCAGATCGAGCGTGCCGTAACCGGCCAGACGCACGGTGTTGGCGGCGTTGTCGTAGCGCTTGCCGGCGCCGTTGGCGGTCACGCCGGCGCGGAAGCCACCGAAGCTGCGGTCGATGTCCAGACGGGCGGTGTTCTGCGCGCGGCGCGCCAGCCAGTTGTCGAACTGCGCGCTGCCGTCGGTGCGGTTGCGCGGATCGGTGTGGCTGAGCTGGGCGTTCACGTCGAAGCCGGCCAGCGTGATCGCACCGGTCAACTCGGCACCGCGGATGCGCGCCTTCTCCACCTGCGACATCATGAAGGTGGTGGAATCGTAGGTGATCAGGTCATCGATGCGGGTTTCATACACGTCCAGGCCCCAGCGCCAGCCGTCGCCCTGCTGGGCGATACCGACGTTGGCGCTCTTCGACTTTTCCGGGTCCAGGCCCGGCACGCCGCTCCACGGGTCGTACAGATCACTGAAGGTGGGTGCCTTGAACGCGGTGCCGTAGCTGGCGTTGAGGCGGAACCCGCTGCCCAGCTCCAGGCCCCAGCCGAGGCTGCCGGTGGTGTGGTTGCCGAACTGCTCGTTGTCGTCGTTGCGCACGCTGGCCTGCAGGTGGTGCGCGCCGAAGCGACCCTGGTACTGCACGAACACGCCGGTGTTGTCGCGGCTGTCGACCCGATAGCCGGCGCTGCTGCCGTCCAGGTTGTCCTGGCTCCAGTCCACGCCGGCGCTGAGCAGCTGGCCCTCGGCGATGCCCACGTCGGCCTGCACCGAGGCGCTGTCGCGGTGGGTCTGCGCGGCACCCAGCCAGGTGCTGCCGTTGTAGTTGTCCGATTCGTTGTCGGCACGCCCGACGTTGGCGGTCAGGGTAAAGCGCTCGCTCGGGGTGTAACGCACCTTGCCGCCCAGCACCTGCTGCAGCGTTTCCGAATAGTTGTAGTAGCCGTCGTAGTGGTTCTCGCCTTCGGCACGCAGCGCGGTGCCTTCCACGCTCAGCGCGTCGGTCAGCGCATAGCCACCGCGCAGGCTCATGGACAGGTTGCGGTAACCGTCGCGGTCGGGCTCGTCGGCGCCGCAGCCGGCGAAGGTGGCCGCATCGCCCCGGCAGGAATTGATGCCGTCGGTGTGCTGGTAGGCGATGTCGGTGCCGAACCAGCCACGCGCGCCGCTGCCGCCGAAGCCACCGCTGGCCTCACGCAGACCGTTGCTGCCGCCGCCCACCTGGAAGTGCGGAGCGAAGGTGCCGGCGTTGCGGCGGGTGAAGATCTGGATCACGCCACCGATCGCATCGGCGCCGTACAGGCTGGACTGCGGGCCGCGCACGATTTCAATGCGCTCGATCTGCGCCAGCGGCAGGTCCTGGATCATGGCCAGGCCAAGGTCGCCGGTGTTGATGCGCACGCCGTCCACCAGCACCAGGGTGTGGGCCGAGTTGGTGCCGCGCAGGAACAGCGAACTCTGCTTGCCCAGGCCGCCGCTGTTGTTGAGGTTGATGCCGGCACGGCCGCGCAGCAGGTCCTGCAGCGACGGCGCCTGGCTGCGCTCGATCTCGGCGCGGTCGATCACCTGCGCCGGCGAGATGCTGTCCTGCAGGGCGATCGGGGTGCGGGTGGCGGTGACCAGTACCTGGTCCAGCGCGGTCGCCTCGTCCTGGGCCGACGCCAGCAGGGGCAGGGCCGACAGCACGGCCAGGGAAAGGACTTGGATCTGCAGCTTCATCGATGACTCCATGCACCGCGCACGCCCGCGCGGCAAGGGGTGGGGATGATCGCGCTGCAGGGATGGATCGACGGTGGGCGAACGCGCACGGCGCCGCTTGCCGCCGCCATGCCCGCCGCATCGCAACCAGTCGTCTTCCAGGCCGGTCTCCGGGCTTGCGGGCCGATGGCCAGGGCCATCGCACCCGGCGCCTTCCCATGCGCAAGCACAGTGGCGTAATGCCGGGTGTTTCCACGCTTACCGTTGCGGGGGCAGCGCCGGAGTGGCAGGCAGGGGTCTGCTGCGTCACCGGCTTCCCGTTTCAACCTGCCGGCATGCGCCGCAGGTCACCTGGAAGTGCGCGCAGTGTAGAGCAAAGGCCCGCCCGCGGCAGCCGGCGCACCGGGGCGGCGGGAGCGAGCGGTTAGAATGCCGCTCGTTTCACGATGTGATGCCCATGAACCCATCGAGGTTGCAGCACCGTTCCGCTCCGTCCACCGCGCAGGTTGCGGCGTGATCCTGGACCTGATCCGCCACGCCAGCACCGGCCGTGACGGCCACCTGGACGGGCGCAGTGACCCCGCGTTGGAAGACGGAAGCACCGAGGCCCTGTGCGCACGCTATGCGGGGCGGCAATGGCAACGCGTGGTGAGCTCCCCGCGCCAGCGTGCGCTGGCCACCGCCGATGCGCTGGCAGTGCCGCACGGGGTGGAGGTGGTGGCCGACGAGGAGTGGGCCGAACTCGACTTCGGCGACTGGGATGGCCAGGCATTGCATGACCTGCCGATGCAGGAGCTGTCGGCGTTCCACCTGGACCCGCACGCCAACCCGCCGCCGCACGGCGAAAGCTGGGGCCACTTCGAGCGCCGCATTGCCCGTGGCCTGCACCGCTTGCTGGACGACCCCGATCCCCCGTCCACGCTAATCGTCAGCCATGGCGGCCCGTTGCGGATGGTGCTGTCGCAGGTGTGCGGCCTGCCGATGGCGATGTGCTGGGCACTGCGCATCGACCACGGCACCCGGCTGCAGCTGCGCGTGGAGCGCGAGGACGACCGCCTGTGGGGCGAACTGCTGGAACTGCAGCAGCCCTGACCGGCTGGCGCCGGCAACGCACGTAGAGCCGGGCTCTGCCCGGCTGGCGCCGATGTGGTGATGCCGCATAAACGTAGAGCCGGGCTCTGCCGCGCCCTCCCGACACAAGGGCGCCGGATTGATCAACGCATCGCCATGCGCCCGTTGTTTACCGCGCGATCGGTTGTCGTAGCGCCGGGCTCTGCCGCGCCCCCCTGACACAAGGGCGCCGGATTGATCAACGCATCGCCATGCGCCCGTCGTTTACCGCGCGACCGGTTGTCGTAGCGCCGGGCTCTGCCCGGCTGCTTCATGCCGCAACACAACGCCAATACCAGCGCGGCAAAGCCCGGCTCTACGGGGCCTCGTCGAACGGCGGTGCCTCGTCGGTGTCGGCCTCGTCATCGCGGCGTTCGGCGGTGCGGTCGTAGACCGGGCCGGACGCCGGCGGTGCCTTTTTCAGGGGCTTGTCGGCGATGATGGCCTCGTACTCGGCCACCAGTTCGGTGCGGCGTGCTTCGGGCAGTTCCTGCCAGTGGCAGTCCTGCAGCGCGCCTTCGAGCGAGTAGAGCAGGTTGAGGCTGGGCTTGAAGCCGGCGCGGCGTACCTTCACGAACGCGCCGACCGCGCCGATGGCGGTCAGCTCCTCGGGCGTGCGCAACCCGACCTGGCGCAGCCAGGCCGCGCTCTTGGGACCGATGTTGCGCAGCTTGATGCTCATCCCAGGGCCTCGACGAACACCGCGGCGATCGCCTCCAGGCCGGCCTGGTCGTCGGCGTCGAAACGCGCCAGCGAGGGGCTGTCCAGGTCGAACACGCCGATCAGGGTATCGCCCTGGACCAGCGGCACCACCAGTTCCGAGCGCGACGCCGAATCGCAGGCGATGTGGCCGGGGAAGGCATCCACGTCCTCGATGCGCTGGGTCAGGCGCTGGCTGGCCGCCGCGCCGCACACGCCCTTGTCCAGCGGGATGCGCACGCAGGCCGGCAGCCCCTGGAACGGGCCGACCACCAGCTCGGTGCCGTCGAAGAAGTAGAAGCCGACCCAGTTCAGGTGCGGCAGGGCGTGGTAGACCAGGGCCGACAGGTTGGCCGCATTGGCGATGCGGTCGCGCTCGCCGTGTACCAGGGCGCGGGCCTGGGCCAGCAGCTGGCCGTACTGTTCCGGCTTGCTGCCGGTAAGCGTGGAAGTATCGAACATGCCCGGAGTCTAGCAAGCAGCAGGCCGCCCCGGGACCGCCGATAATGCACCGCTCCTTCCCGATCCCCGCCGTGATGACCGCCTACCCGCTTCCCGCCCTGTATGTCACCGGCACCGATACCGGCATCGGCAAGACCTTCAGCAGCTGCGTGCTGCTGCACGCGCTGCGCCAGCGCGGTGGCACCGCGGTGGGCATGAAGCCGGTGGCCAGCGGCTGCGAGCGCACCGCGCACGGCTGGCGCAACGAGGACGCCACCGCACTGCTGGCCGCCAGCCAGCCGGTGCCGGCCTACGCCGACCTCAATCCGTATGCGCTGCCCCTGCCGCTGGCGCCCGAACTGGCCGCCGCCGACGCCGGCGTGCAGCTGGCGCTGGGCCCGATCGAGGCGGCCTTCGGGCGGCTGTGCGCACAGGCCGACACGGTGGTGGTGG
>NZ_QAIW01000326.1:7250-11150 GCF_003061285.1 Stenotrophomonas sp. HMWF003
CCCCGCTGTCGGCCACGCTGGACCAGGCCGACCTGGTCCACGCGCTGCGGCTGCCGGTGGTGATGGTGGTGGGGCTGCGGCTGGGCTGCCTCAACCATGCGCGGCTCACCGCAGCGGCGATCGCGGCCAGCGGGGCCACCTGCATCGGCTGGATCGGCAACGAAGTCGACCCGCAGATGGCGCGCATCGACGACAACATGACCATGCTGCGCGACCGCCTGGCGATGCCGTGCCTGGGCCGGCTGCCCTTTGCGCCCGGGGCCGATCCGGCCGGGCTGGCCGGGTGCCTGCAGCTGTAACCGCGGGCCAGCGCTCAGGCGTCGCGCAGGGCGCAGGCCAGCTGGCCCAGCGTGGCGATGGCGTCCACGTACGCCGCGTCCAGTTCCTGGCAGCACGACAACCGCAGGCAATGCCGGTAGCGCGCGCCGCGTGAGTACACCTGGCCGGGCATGAACACCACGCCGCGCGCCAGGGCCTGCTCGAACAGCGCGCCGGTGTCGATGCCGGCCGGCAGCTCCACCCACAGCAGGAAGCCGCCGGTGGGCTGGGTGGCCAACGTGCCGGCCGGGAAGTGCTGGGCGATCAACGCGCGCACGCGCCGCACCTGGTCGTTGTACAGGCGGCGCAGCGTGCGCAGGTGGTGCTCGTAGCTGCCCGCTTCCAGGAACGCGCCCACGGCCTCGCCGAGCAGGCGCGGTTCGGCTCCGGTGGACTGGAACTTGAGCAGCTGGATGTCGGCGGTGAACCGCCCCGCGTCCAGCCAGCCGATGCGGTAGTCCGGCGCCAGCGTCTTGGAGAAGCTGCTGCACACCATCACCCAGCCGTCTTCATCGAAGGACTTCAGCAGCGGCGCCAGCGGCTCCTGGAACTGCAGCTCGGCGTACACCGCGTCTTCGATGAGGGGAATGCGGTAGTGGTTGACCAACGCGGCCAGGCGCCGCTTCTCGGCCACCGGCATGGTGCAGCCGAGCGGATTGTGCACGGTGGGCATGGCCACGATCGCCCGCAGCGCGCCGCGTTCCAGCTGCGCGGCCACGGCATCCACGTCCAGCCCGCGACGCGGGTCGGTGGGCAGCTCGATCGCCTTCAGGCCCAGGTTGCTGAGCAAGGGGTACAGGTTGAAGTAGGACGGCGCCTCGATGCCCACCGCGTCCCCGGGCCGGGTGACCGCGCGCAGGGCAAGCTGCAGTGCTTCCATGGCGCCGTGGGTGAGGACCAGACGCTCGGTACTGGTGTGCAGGCCCAGCCGCGGTCCGCGCCGCACGATCTGCTCCAGCAGCCGGGTGGCCGCATTCGGGCGCGCATAGGTTTCCACCATGCCGGCGCGGCGCAGCACCTGCGCGGTACTGCGCGCCAATTTGTCGCCCGGATAGAAGCGACGCCCGCGCGGGCCGGCGAAGGCCAGGTCGACGATGCCCGGTTGCTGCTGCGCGGCCAGCACCCGCGCCATCATCAGCTGCTGGGCCTGGGTGGTGGCCAGCGATGGCGCCTGGCGCAGCGAGCGGGTCGGTTCGGCCAGCCGCGGGCTGACCACGAAGCCGGCCTTGGGTCGCGGTACCACCAGCCCGGCATCTTCCAGTTGGCGATACGCGGCAATGACGGTGTTGAGGCTGAGCTGGCGCTGCGCCGCCAGGCCACGCAGCGAGGGCAGCCGGGTGCCCACCGGCAGCCGGCCGCTGTGGATGGCATCGGCCATTTCATCGGCCAGGGATTGGTAAAGGTTGGCTGCCATGGGGAGAGTCCGCCGCAATCTGTAACCGTGCGGTTGGCCGGAAGCTGGCTCTGTATCCGCTGATGCGCGCAGCCTAGCATGCTCGATCCAGCGCCCCGGGCAATCCTGCGGCGCATGCCAGGCCTTCCCTCGCGCACGGCGGTGCGGTGTTTCGCCGTGCGCTTTTTTCCTGCCCGCATCCAGGGACAGCCAACCGCCGACGCATCGTTCCGGGATACGGCAAGTGCAGCCGACCAACGGTCGGCTCTACCGGGGTGCGGCGCCTTTCAGCGCGCCGACAGCGTGGACACCAAGCGCGGCTTCTCGCGGTACAGGGCCGGGTACTGGCGCTTGAGCGCCTCCACCTTCGGCAGGTCGTTGATGCGGATATACAGCGACTCCGGATGCAGGGTCAGGTAGTTCTGGTGGTAGCCCTCGGCCGGATAGAACCGCTTGCCGCCCTCGACCGTGGTCACCACCGGCCGGGCAAATGCCTTGGCCCGCTGCAGCTGGGCGATGTACGCCTGGGTCGCATCGCGCTGCCCGGCATCGTCGGCAAAGACCGCCGAGCGATACTGCGTGCCGCGATCCGGCCCCTGGCGGTTGAGCTGGGTGGGGTCGTGGGCCACCGAGAAAAACACCTGCATCAGCTGCCCGTAGCTCACCTTCGACGGATCGTAGGTGACCTGCACCGCTTCGGCATGGCCGGTGCCGCCGCTGCCCACGCGTGTGTAGCTGGCATCCCCCGCGCTGCCGCCGATGTAGCCGGACACCGCGTTGTCCACGCCGTTGATGTGCTGGAACACGCCCTGCACGCCCCAGAAGCAGCCGCCGGCAAACACCACCTGGGCGCGGTGGATGCCGGGCGGCTTGAAGTCGGCCGTGCCGGTGGGCGCAGGCAGCGTCACCAGCGCCTGCGCCTGCGACGTGGCCGCCTGCGCCGGGCGGTCCAGGCTGACCACCGCGGTGATGGTCATCGCCGCGATCACCGCCGCGATGCTGCCGGCCACCAGTTTGTCCATTGCGATCTTCATCGAAGGCCTCCAGGGCTCAACCGAACGTAAAGGCATAGGCATGCACGCCCGGATCAAGGAACTCGATCTCGAAGGTGCGTTCACGTACATCACCGCGCTGGCGGATCAACTGGTACAGCCGGTGTTCGCCGACCTGACCGCTGCCATCGGCCGATACATCACCGCCGGCCGCTGCGCCCGGCGGTTGGCCGTCGATGCGCACGCGGTAGCGCACCGGCGTGCCATCCACGGCCGGGGCCAGCACCAGGTGCAGGTCGCGGGCGTGGAAGCGGAAGGCGATCCGGCCACCGGCCGCGTCCAGGTGCGCGTCTTCATCGCCCACCGTCCAGCGCCCGCCCAGCGCCCACTGGTTCAAGCGCAACGTGGCCGGCACGGTGTAGTCGGTGGCGCGCTCGGGCTGCTGCCCGCCCGGCGAGGCGAAGCTCTGCGCGCGCGCATGGCCCAGGTAGGTTTCCGGCGACTTCAGGTTGCGCATGTCGGCCTGCTGCTCGATGCCATCGCGCGGCGCGGCGGCCGCCATCGCCATCGCCTGCGCCGGTTCGTCGGGCAGGGTGTTGCCGGCCTCGCGCAGCAGTTGGCGGATGATCTGCTCGGACTGCGCGTAATTGCCTTCACCGAAGTGGTGGGCACGGATGCGGCCTTCCGCATCGATGAAGTAGTGCGCGGGCCAGTAGCGGTTGTTGAAGCCGCGCCAGATCGCGAAGTCGTTGTCGATCGCCACCGGGTAGGTGACCTTCAGGTCCTTCACCGCGCGCTGCACGTTGCCCAGGCTGCGCTCGAAGGCGAACTCCGGCGCGTGCACGCCGATCACCACCAGGCCGTGGTCGCGGTAGCGCTCGGCCCACTCGCGCACATACGGCATGGCGCGCAGGCAGTTGATGCACGAGTAGGTCCAGAAATCGACCAGCACCACCTTGCCGCGCAACGCCTCGGCACTGAGCGGCGGGCTGTTGAGCCAGCCGGTGGCGCCGGCCAGCGAGGGCAGGGTGCCTTCCACCGGCAACGGGGCACCGGCCGGCGCGTTGGCGGCCGTCATCATCATCGAACTGCCCGCGGCCGGTTCCTGCCCCGGCAACACGTCCAGCAGACCCTGCTCCAGCTTGGCCGTGCTCACCGTGGACAGGCGGGTCAGCACGCCGGTGTCCCAGCCCATGC
>NZ_QAIW01000326.1:11160-12407 GCF_003061285.1 Stenotrophomonas sp. HMWF003
AGGCGCTGCTTGAGCGCGGCGAACACGCGCCCGCCGATCCAGATCGCCAGCGCCAGCGACGTGGCCGCGCCGAGCGCATAGGCCAGCAGCAGCCCGCTGGTGCCGACGCTGGCGCCGTTGAGCGCCGCGCCGGTGAGGATCAGTCCCAGGATCGGCCCGGCGCACGGTGCCCAGAGCAGGCCGGTGGCAATGCCGATCAGCAGCGAAGTGCCAACCCCGCCGCGCCCGGCATCACTGGCGGCATCGGCCGACGCGCTGAGCCGCGCGCCCAGCCGCTGGAACGGCGACAGCAGGCGGTTGGCCAGCGACGGCCACAGCAGCGCCAGCGCGAACAGCGCCATCACCACCAGCGCGATCCAGCGCCCGATCTGGTTGGCCTGGGCCACCCACTGGCTGCCCACCGCGGCCAGGCTGGCCACCACTGCGAACATCAGCGTCATGCCCACCAGCAGCGGCAGGCCGCTGCGCAGGAACGGGCGGTCCGAACGCGCGAACACGAACGGCAGCACCGGCAGGATGCACGGGCTGAGGATGGTCAATACGCCGCCTAGGTAGGCCAGGACAAGCAGGAACATGGTCAGATCCTTCCAGGATGCAGGGGGAGCGGCGCTCAGGCCGCGGTGAAGCTCATCGCCACGCCGTTCATGCAGTAGCGCAGGCCGGTGGGGCGTGGACCGTCATCGAATACATGGCCCAGGTGGCCACCGCAGCGCCGGCAGTGCGCCTCGATGCGGATCATGCCCAGCGTGGTGTCACGGTCCTCTTCCACCGCGCCATGCAGCGGCGCCCAGAAGCTGGGCCAGCCGGTGCCGCTGTCGAACTTGGTGGACGAGGAGAACAGCGGCAGCGCGCAGCCGGCGCAGTTGAAGGTGCCGCGCCGGTGCTCCTTGTTGAGCGGACTGCTGTAGGGCCGCTCGGTGCTCTGGCGGCGCAGCACGGCGTAGGCGGCCGGGCTGAGCTGTTCGCGCCACTGCGCGTCGGTGCGCATCACCTCGAAACGCCGCGCGGGGGCGGCCGGTGCGGCCGGTGCCGGGCCACTGCAGGCAGTCAGGCCGAACAGGCCGGCGGCGGCCGTCATGGCGCCCATGCCAAGCACATTGCGACGGGTGTAACGCATGGCCGATCTCCTGGGAGGGAAACGATGCGGCCATGCTGCGCCCGGGCCGGTCAACGAATCCTCACGCAGGGTTAAATTTTCCGTGACACATCCGGGGCCGTATCGGCCGACAATGCAGCCTGTTCCCCCT
>NZ_QAIW01000327.1:0-1543 GCF_003061285.1 Stenotrophomonas sp. HMWF003
CCCCCGACGCCGTCGCCCCGCCCACCTCGTTGTCCACATACAGGCCAGCGCCGATGATCGGGCTGTCGCCCACGCGGCCGTGCAGCTTCCAGGCCATGCCACTGGTGGTGCAGGCACCGGCCAGACGGCCGTTGGCGTCGATGGCCAGCATGCCCAGGGTGTCGTGGTTGCTGCTGTCGCCCGGACGCCCGCGGCGCTCGACGTTGATCTCCGGCGTGTACTGCGCGGTCTTCAACCATTCGCGCCATGCCTTCTCGGCGGCGGGCGTGAGCAGCTTCTGGCGCTCGAAGCCCTGCGCCACCGCGAACTGCTGCGCGCCCTCCCCGACCAGCATCACGTGCGGGGTGTTTTCCATCACTTTGCGTGCCACAGAAACGGGATGCAGGATGTCGGTCAGCGCCGCCACCGAGCCACAGCGGCCATCGCCGTCCATGATGCTGGCATCGAGGCTGAGCACACCGTCACGATCGGGATTGCCGCAGCGGCCCACGGTGGGGTTGCACAACTCGCTTTCAGCCCAGCGCGCGCCAGCTTCCACCGCGTCCAGTGCGCTGCCGCCGCCCGCCAACACTTTCCACGCCGCCTGGTTGGCGCCCACGCCAAAGTCCCAGGTGGACACCACCCGTGCGCCACTGGCTGCCCGTGCACCTACGCGCGGCAAGGCCAGCGCGCCTGCGGCCAGCACACCGGCCTGGAGGAACTGCCTGCGATCGGTCATCCCACCCACTCCCTGCAAGATCGGTCATCGAGCCGCCCGGCAACCGGGCGGAAGCGTCATGCCACGGCGCGTTCGTGGCGCGCGGCGTGCCATACCGCCGCACCCAGCATGCCCAGTTCGCCATGTTCCACCCGCCACACCGGCACCTGGGCCAACACCCGGCCCATCACACCCTTGGCCAGGAACCGCGCCTGGAAGCCGCCCGCGTGCAGGAAGTGCGCGATGCGCGGCGGAATGCCGCCCACCAGGTACACCGAACGCGCACCGAAGGTAATGGCGAGGTCGCCGGCGAGGCTGCCCAGCCACGCGCTGAACACCTCCAGCGTTTCCACCGCCACCAGGTCGTCGCCCAGGTGCGCGGCGGCGATCAGCTGTTCGGGCGTGTTCCATTGGGGTGCCACGCCACGAAGGCCGCACAGGCACGGATACAGATTCATCAGGCCGCTGCCGGACAGGATGCGCTCCTGGTCCACGTGCGCCCAGCGCTGCTGCATCTGCCGCAGGATTTCCAGTTCCAGTTCCGTGCCGGCCGTAAGCGCGGCATGGCCCGCTTCGCTGGCCAGCACCGGTTGATGCCCGCCCTGGAAACGCAGTGCCGCGCCCAGCCCGGTGCCCGGGCCCAGCACCAGCGCCGGCCAACGCGAGCCGCCCTCGGTCTCTCCGTTGAGCGGCACCAGCGTATCGGCCTGCACATGCGGGATCGCGTAGGCGACCGCTTCGAAATCATTGATCAGGGCCAGCGAGCGAAGACCGGCCTGGGTGCGCGTGTCGGCCACCGACACCGGCCATGGCAGGTTGGTGTTAACCAGGTGGTCGCCTTCCAGC
>NZ_QAIW01000328.1:0-2312 GCF_003061285.1 Stenotrophomonas sp. HMWF003
TCTTCCTTGCAACGCGCGCGCATGTACCTGCCACACTGGGAATGCCAAGCGGCCATGGTGCCGTGCCTACATTGTCGGAACGTTGCGCCGGGCCGCGCGGTACCATCGGCAGCCGTCGCCCCCCCTGTGCCCACCCCCATGCGCATCCTGCTGCTCGAAGATGATCCGGAACTGGCCAATGCCATCCAGGCCAGCCTGGGCCGGCACGGCATGGTGGTGGACGTGGTGGCCAGCATGGGCCAGGCCGGCGAGGCGCTCAAAGCCGGCGTGCACCAGATCCTGCTGCTGGATCGGCAGCTGCCCGACGGCGACGGGGCCAATTTCGTGCGGGTGGCGCGCAGCCTGGTGCCCAACCTGCCGGTGATCATGCTTACCGCGCGCGATTCGGTGGCCGACCGGGTGATCGGCCTGGACGTCGGCGCCGACGATTACCTGACCAAGCCGTTCGCGGTGGAGGAACTGCTGGCCCGCATCCGCGCGATCTCGCGGCGCCCGTCGCAGATCGCCTTGCCGGTGCTGTTGCTGGGGCGGCTGCAGTTTGACTTCGTTGCGCGCGAGGCCAGCGTCGACGGCATGCTGCTGGCGCTGCCGCGCCGGCAGTTGCTGGTGCTGGAAGCACTGGCGGTGCGCCAGGGGCGTACCGTGGCGCGCGCGGCATTGCTGGAGGCGGTGTATGGCTTCGACGATGCGATCCAGTCCAACGCATTGGACGCGCACGTGTCCAAGCTGCGCAAGGCCTTGGCCGAGGCCGATGCGCGGGTCGAGATCCACGTGATGCGCGGCATCGGTTATCTGTTGAAGGACGTCGCATGAAATTTCTCAAGCCCGGCTCGCTGTCCTTCAGCCTTGCCTGGAAGATCATCCTGATCCAGGTGACCATGGTCGCGATGGGCCTGGTCGGCATGGTGCTGATGTATGGCGACAGTGGCGCCGGGTACATCGACTGGAAGATGAGCGAGTCGATCGCCAAGTCGATCCGCGTCCAGGGCGATGCACTGCATGTGGACTGGCGCGCCTTGGACCAGGCCGCGCAGGATCGCCCGTCCACGTTCTGGTTCGCCGCCACCGATGAAGACGGCCGCCAGCTGACCCACGGCACCGTGCCGGAGATGTACCGCCCGCTGGTGGCCCAGCTGCGCTACCTGGAGCCGACCGACATCCGTACCCGTACGCGCGCGGCCGAGCTGGCGATGCGCATCTGGGTGAACGACACGCCGGAAGGACGCGTGCACGTGATGATCGGCGGCATGCCGCACCGCGGGCTGTGGCGGCAGATGCTGGTGGTGATCGGCTACCTGGGGGGCTGGATCACCGTGCCGTTGATCGTGATCACCCTGGTCGTGGCACCGTGGGCGATCCATCGTTCGCTGCGCGGGGTGAACCGGGTGGCCGCGCAGGCGGCGGCGATCCAGATCAACGAACGCGGCGGCGGCCTGGACACGCACGCGGTGCCGGCCGAGATCTTCCCGCTGGTGGATGCCTTCAACGCGGCGGTGCGCCGCATCGGCGAAAGCTACGACGCGCAGGACCGCTTCCTGGTGGGTGCGGCGCACGAACTGCGCATGCCGATCGCGATCCTGGCCACGCGCATCGCCGACCTGCCGTCTGGCCCAGCGCGTTCGCGCCTGCAGCGCGACCTCGGCCGGCTGAGCAACATCGCCGAGCAGCTGCTCGACCTGCAGCGGCTGGACCATCACCGCAGCCAGTCGCAGCGCGTGGACCTGGCCGCGCTGACCCGCGAAGTGGCCGGCGACGTGGCGCCGCTGGTGCTGGATGCCGGCTACACCTTCGCCGTGGATGCACCGGATGCGCCGGTCTGGGTGCGGGGCGATCCGGATGCGCTGCACCGGGTGGTGGCCAGCCTGTTGCAGAACGCGATCGCCCACGGCGGCGACCACGGCCTGATTGCCGTGGCCCTGCAGCCCGATGGCGTGCTGGCGGTGAGTGACGAAGGCTCCGGCGTGCCGGAACAGGAGCGCCAGGCGATCTTCGAGCCGTTCCACCGGCTGCGCCCGAGCGGCAGCGGCAGCGGGCTTGGCCTGTACCTGGCGCGCGAAATCATGCTGCGCCATGGGGGCAGCATCGCCGCGGAAAGCGCCGCCGGCGGTGGGGCGCGGTTCGTGGTGGCATTGGCGGTGGATCGGCCGGGCATCGTGCAGGGCTGATTCCCGCCGACCCTGCCATCAGGGAGGTGCGCAGCGTACGGTCGGTGACTGCGCAAAATCAGACTAATCCGATATCCCGGCCCGGGGCGGGGGACGTATCGTGCTGCTCGAGGGAGGGATGCCTCACCTGCCTGTCCCCACGCGGCC
>NZ_QAIW01000329.1:0-2137 GCF_003061285.1 Stenotrophomonas sp. HMWF003
CCGGGGCCACCTGCGGCTCCCGCGCCAACGCGCGCAGCACGTCCAGGCACTGGATGTTGCCGCTGCCCTCCCAGATCGAATTCAACGGCGCCTGCCGGTACAACCGCGGCAGCATCGACTCCTCCACGTACCCCGCGCCGCCCAGGCATTCCTGCGCCTCGTTGACGAACACCGCCGCGCGCTTGCACACCCAGTACTTGCCCACCGCCGTGGCAATGCGCGCGAATGCCGCGTCGGCGCTGCTGTGGCCTGCACGATCGACCGCACCGGCCACGCGTATCGCGAACGTGGTGGCCGCTTCGGATTCCATCGCCAGATCGGCCAGCACATTGGCCATCAGCGGGTGGTCGCACAAGCGCTTGCCGAAGCTGGTGCGGTGCCGGGTGTGGTGCAACGCCTGCGCCAGCGCCATGCGCATCTCCGCCGCCGCACCCAGCATGCAGTCGAGCCGGGTCATCATCACCATGCCGATGATCGTGGCCACCCCTCGCCCCTCCTCGCCCACCCGGCGGGCCCAGGCGCCACACAGCTCCACCTCGCTGGACGCGTTGGACCAGTCGCCCAGCTTGTCCTTCAGCCGCATCAACCGGAACGCATTGCGGTTGCCGTCGGGAAGACGGCGCGGCATCAGGAAACAGCTCAACCCCGCCGGGGCCTGCGCCAGCACCAGAAAACCGTCGGACATCGGCGCCGAGAAAAACCACTTGTGCCCCACCAGGCGATAACTGCCGTCGGCCTGCGGTTCGGCACGCGTGGTATTGCTGCGCACGTCCGAGCCGCCCTGCTTCTCGGTCATGCCCATGCCCAGCGTGATGCCGGCCTTGTCGGCGATCGGCACATCGCGCGGATCGTAGTGCGGCGCCGCCGCCTTGTCGGCCCACTCGGCCAGCGCCGGGTCCTGGCGCAGCACCGCCACCGCCGCATGGGTCATCGTGAGCGGGCAACTGGTGCCTGCATCGGCCTGGTGATGCAGGTAACTCAGCGCCGCACGCGCGACATGTGCACCGGCCGTGCCATCGTGCCAGGACAGGCCGGCCACGCCGTGCACCTTGGCCGCGTCCATCAACTGGTGGTAGGCCGGATGGAACTCGACCGTGTCGATGCGATGCCCCTGCGCATCATGCGTGCGCAGCCGCGGTTTATCGCGGTTGGCATCAAACCCCAACTCATACAGCGCATCGCCGGCCAGGCCACCATAGCGCGCCAGCGCGACAGCAAAGCCGTCGCCACCTTCGCGCTGCACCGCCTCGGCCAGGGCCACATCATCGGCCCACAGGTTGCGGCCACCGAACGGCGGCGGCTGGTTGAATACCTCGTGGGTGTCGAATGCGGGCAGTGCAGAGGACATCGCGGCGGCCTCCTGGCCAAGGGGTTCAGCCGATTCTGCCGCATCCGGTTGCAGTGCGCCGTTCAGGTGGATTCTCACCTCCTGCACGAGCGCGGCGGCACAGTGCAGCCATGAGCCTTGGCAGCCCGAACAACGATCTGGTGGTGCTTCGCCCGGAAGGGCTGTATTGCCCCGCCGGCGATTTCCATATCGACCCGTGGCGGCCGGTGCCGCGTGCGGTGATCACCCATGGCCATGGCGACCACGCGCGCAGTGGCATGGGCCAGTACTACTGCGCCACCGGCAGCGTGCCGATCCTGCGCTGGCGGCTCGGTGATGTGCCACTGCAGGCGTACGACTACGGCCGGCCGTTCCGGTTGGGAAACGTGGAGGTATCGCTGCATTCGGCCGGGCACGTGCTGGGCTCGGCGCAGGTGCGCATCGACGACGGCGAGCAGGTCTGGGTGGCCTCGGGCGACTACAAGCGCCAGCCGGACCCCACCTGCGCGCCGTTCGAAGTGGTGCCCTGCGATGTGTTCATCACCGAGGCCACCTTCGCCCTGCCCATCTACCGCTGGCAGGACACCGCCGAGGTGGCCGCCGAAATCGTGGCATGGCGGCACGAGTGCGCCGCACGCGGCGAAGCGGCCATCCTGCTCTGCTACGCGCTGGGCAAGGCGCAGCGGGTGCTGGCCGAACTGCTGCCGCTGGATGACCAGCCGGCCTGGCTGCATGGCGCCATTGCCAACGGCGTGGCGGTGTACCGGCAGGCCGGCATCGCCATGTTGGACACCCATACCGTGGCCGAAC
>NZ_QAIW01000330.1:0-5359 GCF_003061285.1 Stenotrophomonas sp. HMWF003
TGAGGGTCTTCCATGGAGGGGTAAGGAGTACCCGACCGGGAAGCGACTCGCGAAGACAGCACGACGAAGCAGGCAACCCGACCGGAGGGACTGCGCACGGCGGGGGGCCGACGCGTCTGGGTGGGTAGTGCGGTAACGCATGCCTGCCTGGTTAACGTAATGATAACCGTTTACAAAATGAATGGGGAGAGCCCTGTGCCATAAGGCCTGCGGCGTTCTGTCGCACCGGGCCTGCGGATGCCTTGGCCCGGCCAGGCTGAATGGGGAGGAATCACGAAAGGAACTTTCGCGCCCGGCTTACATTTGCCCCCCTATGCTGAGCCGCATTTTTCGTCTCGGTACGGTGGAGAGTTCGTGGGTTCCGGTAGTGACAGACAACAGCTGCGTGCCGGCCACGGCCCCGCGCAGGCAGGACGCAAGCACGCCGCTGGGCGTGTCGGGATCTGGATGACCCTCTCCGCACCGGGCACGCCCGGCCTGTCATCACCCACGCAGGGGCGCCACCGATGAGTGTGCAGTCCGTCATGCACGTGGCCGATGCCGGGCAGGCGATCCTGCCGGCCGAAGCCCCGATGTCGATGCCCGAGCAGTCCTTCAAGGAAGGGCGGCTGCAGGTGCCGCGGCAACGTACTGCGCCACGGCTGATGGCGTTGCGACGCTTCTATATCCTGGGTGGCACGGGGGCGATGACCCTCGCCGCGACCGTGATGATGTGGAAGGTGCTGGCCATGAATGGCATCAGCGTGCTCGAGGCCTGCCTGCTGGTGCTGTTCGTGGCGCTGTTCGCGTGGATCGCGCTGTCGTTCTCCGGCGCGGTGGCCGGCTTCCTCACCGCCGTGTTCGACCGGGGCTACAAGCTCGGCATCGACCCGGACCAGCCGTTGCCGGTCGTCCACACCCGCACCGCGCTGCTGATGCCCACCTACAACGAAGACCCGCGCCGGCTGCTGGCCGGCCTGCAGGCCATCTACGAATCGGTGGCCGACACTGGGCAGCTGGCGCAGTTCGATTTCTTCGTGCTCAGCGACACCCGCCGCGAGGACATCGGCGTGGCCGAGGAGCAGGCGTTCGCGGCATTGTGCGATGCCGTGGGCGGACACGACCGCCTGTTCTACCGGCGGCGCGGCGACAACAGCGGCCGCAAGGCGGGCAACATCGCCGACTGGGTGCGCCGCTTCGGCGGTGGCTACCCGCAGATGCTGATCCTGGACGCCGACAGCCTGATGACCGGCGACACCATCGTGCGCCTGGTGGCGGGCATGGAGCACAACCCCGACGTCGGCCTGATCCAGACCCTGCCGGCGGTGATCGGCGGACGCACGCTGTTCGCGCGCATGCAGCAGTTCGGCGGGCGCGTGTACGGCCCGGTGATCGGCCGTGGCGTGGCCTGGTGGCATGGCGCGGAAAGCAACTACTGGGGCCACAACGCCATCATCCGCACCCAGGCCTTCGCCGAGAACGCCGGCCTGCCCGCTTTGCCGGGGCGCGAGCCGTTCGGTGGCCACGTGCTCAGCCATGATTTCGTCGAAGCGGCGCTGATGCGTCGTGGCGGCTGGGCCACGCACATGGTGCCCTACCTCAAGGGCAGCTATGAAGAAGGCCCGCCCACCCTCACCGACATGCTGGTCCGTGACCGGCGCTGGTGCCAGGGCAACCTGCAGCACGCCAAGGTGGTGGGCTCCAAGGGCCTGCACTGGGTCAGCCGCATGCACATGATGATCGGCATCGGCCATTACTTCACCGCGCCGATGTGGGGCATGTTGATGCTGGTCGGCATTGCCATCCCGCTGTTCCAGGGCGGCATCGATTTCAACGAAGTGCTGCACCTGTCGCCGAGCCTGTACTGGCGCCACCAGGACGAAGAGAAGGTGATCCGCATGTTCGCCATCACCATGGTGGTGCTGCTCACCCCCAAGGTGCTGGGCTACGTGGCCATGCTGCTGGACCGGGTGGAGCGCCGTGGCTGTGGCGGCGGCATCCGCGCACTGTTGTCGATGCTGCTGGAAACTTTGCTGGCCGCGCTGATGGCACCGGTGGTGATGTACGTGCAGTCGCGCGGCGTGGCCGAGGTGCTGGCCGGCAAGGATTCGGGCTGGGATGCGCAGCAGCGCGACGACGGCGGCATCTCGTGGCCCGCCCTCATCCGCGGCTATGGCGGGCTGAGCGTGTTCGGGCTGTTCATGGGCATCCTGGCCTATGCCGTGTCGCCGTCGCTGGCGGCGTGGATGGCCCCGGTGGTGGTGGGCATGGTGCTGGCCATTCCGGTGGTGGCGCTGACCTCCTCGCGCAGTGCCGGCACGCTCATGCATCGGTTGCGGCTGATGGAGATTCCCGAGGAAACCGCACCGCCCAAGGTGCTGGTGCGCGCGGCGGAGCTGCGCAAGGCCGCGGCCGAGGCCAAGGCGCTGGGCTGAACGGCGCGGCATAATGCGGTTCGACCGTAGTGGAGCCGCACCATGCTGGACAGCGTCATCAACGAAACCGGTACCGACCCGCAATGGGCGGTGCTGTGGCTGCACGGCCTGGGCGCCGACGGCAACGACTTCGCCCCCATCGTGCCCGAGCTGCTGCGCCCGCACTGGCCGGCCATCCGCTTCGTGTTCCCGCATGCGCCGGTACAGCCGATCACGATCAACAACGGCGTGCCGATGCGCGCCTGGTACGACATCGTCAGCATGGACTTCCGCTCGCGTGCCGACGCCGCCGGCGTGGCGGCGTCGGTGCAGGCGCTGGATACCCTGATCGACCAGCAGGTGGCCGCCGGCATTCCGGCCGAGCGCATCCTGCTGGCCGGGTTCTCGCAGGGCGGGGCGGTGATCCTGAGCGCGGTGCTGCGTCGCAGCCGGCCGATCGGTGGCCTGATCGCGCTGTCCACCTACCTGCCCGACCCGGAGACCGCTGCCGCCCAGCGTGCCCCGGACGGCATCCGGCCGCCGGTGTTCATGGCCCACGGCGTGCAGGACCCGGTGATTCCGCAGGCAATCGCCGCGCACACCGCGCAGACCCTGAAGGACCTCGGTTTCCCGCTGGAGTGGCACTCCTACCCGATGGCCCACCAGGTCTGCGCCGAGGAACTGGAGGCGCTGGGCGACTGGCTGGACGCACGGTTCCGGGCCGCCTGAGCCATGAACGACCCGCGCCAGCAGCCGTGGTTGCCCGAGCTGTGCCGGTTGCCGCGGCTGGCGGCGATGCTCGGCCTGGCCGAGCTGGTGGTGGTGGTGGTGGCGTTGGCGCCCGATGGCAGCCGCCATTGGAGCGTGTCGGATTTCCTGTCGGCCAGCGGCTTTGCGCTGTGGTTGTCGCTGGCGGTCACGGTGTGCCTGTGCGCGGCGCGCGCCGCGTTGTCGCGGTTGCCTGAAGCGGCCGGTACGGCGCTTGCGGTGGCGATGACCGTGCTGATTGCCGCCGTCTGCGCCGGCATCGTGCACGGCCTGTACGGCGTGCTCGATGCCGGGGGCTTCGCGCGGCACATCGGGTTCTGGCGCTTCACCCTGGGCAGCGCCACCATGACCGCCCTGATCGTGGCGCTGGCGCTGCGCTACTTCTATGTCAGCGACCGCTGGGCCGCGCAGGTGGTGGCCAACGCGCGCGCCCAGGCCGACGCGCTGCAGGCGCGGATCCGCCCGCATTTCCTGTTCAACAGCATGAACCTGATCGCCAGCCTGGTGCGCCGCGACCCGGTGGTGGCCGAGCGCGCCGTGCTGGACCTGTCCGACCTGTTCCGCGCGGCGCTTGGCGCGGGCGAGGGCGACTCCACCCTGCAGGCCGAGTGCGAACTGGCCGAGCGTTACCTGTCGATCGAATCGCTGCGCCTGGGCGAACGCCTGCAGGTGCAGTGGCAGCGCGACGAACCCTTGCCCTGGTCGTTGCCGATGCCGCCGCTGGTGCTGCAGCCGCTGGTGGAAAACGCCGTGCTGCATGGCATCTCGCGGCTGCCGGGGGGCGGCACCATTGTCATCGCGCTGTCGTGCGTGGACGGCCAGCTGCATATCCGGGTGCACAACCCTGCGCCGGACCCGCAGGGTCGCGCGCTGCCGCTGACCCAGGGCGCAGGCCACGCGCAGCGCAGCATCGCCCACCGGCTGGCATGGCGCTTCGGCCCCGCGGCCCGGATGACGGGAGCATGGAGCGACGGCTACTATGCGTGCGACATCACCGTCCCGGTGCCGTGAGGAAACAGCCTTGAAGGTGGTCATTGCCGACGACGAGCCGCTGGCCCGCGAGCGCCTGCGCAGCCTGCTGGCCGAACAGCCCGGGGTGGAGGTGGTGGCCGAGGCCGAGAACGGCGAGCAGGCACTGCATGCCTGCGCCGCGCTGCAGCCGGACCTGGTGCTGCTGGACATCGCCATGCCCGGCCTGGACGGCCTGGAAGCGGCCCGTCACCTGGCCACCTTCGACCCGCGCCCGGCGGTGGTGTTCTGCACCGCCTACGACGCCCACGCGCTGTCGGCCTTCGAGGCCGCCGCCATCGACTACCTGATGAAGCCGGTGCGCCCCGAGCGGCTGGCCGCCGCGCTGGAACGTGCGCGCACCTTCCTGGCCGGGCGCAGCGGACACCCCGGCACGCCCAGCCAGCAGGCCCGCACCCTGTTGTGCGCGCGCCTGCGCGGCAGCCTGCGGCTGATTCCGATCGAGGACATCCACTACCTGCAGGCCGAAGAGAAATACGTGGTGGTGCACCACGCGCGCGGCGAAGACCTCATTGAGGAATCGCTGAAGTCGCTGGAAGAGGAATTCGTCGGCCGGTTCGTGCGCATCCACCGCAACTGCCTGGTGGCCCGCCACGAGCTGCTCGAGCTGCGACGAAATGGCGCAGGCCAGGTCCAGGCCGTGCTGCGCCATGGCAAAGCCCCGCTGGAGGTCAGTCGGCGCTGCGTGGCCAGCATCAAGCAGGATCTCCTGTAGGTATCGATACGCCGCGTGTCCGCGCAGCGAAGCATGCCGCCGTTGGCCGATACGCCCTGCTGCGCGGATAATGGCGGCATGACAACCCTGCGCATCGCCACCCGAAAGAGCCCGCTTGCCCTGTGGCAGAGCGAACACGTCGCCGACCGCCTGCGCCAGGTGCACCCCGGGCTGGACGTGGTGCTGGTGCCGATGAGCACCCGGGGCGATGAAGTGCTCGACCGTTCGCTGGCCGCCATCGGCGGCAAGGGCCTGTTCCTGAAGGAACTGGAGCTGGCGATGCTGCGCGGCGACGCCGATTGCGCGGTGCACTCGCTCAAGGACGTGCCGATGGAGCTGGACGCCCCGTTCGCGCTGCCGGCCATGCTGACCCGCCACGATCCCGCCGACGGCTTCATCTCCAATCTGTATGCCTCGGTGGACGCACTGCCGATCGGCGCACGCGTGGGCACCT
>NZ_QAIW01000330.1:5369-6518 GCF_003061285.1 Stenotrophomonas sp. HMWF003
ACGCCTGGCCAAGCTTGACAACGGCGGCTACGACGCAATCGTGCTGGCGGTGGCCGGGCTGGAGCGGCTGGGCCTGGGCGGGCGCATCGTGGCGCGCTTGAACGCACCGACGTGGTTGCCGGCCCCGGCGCAGGGCGCGGTAACGGTGGAATGCAATGGCGAGGATGCACGGGTGATGGCGTTGTTCGCCGCGCTCGACGATCCGCGTACGCGTGCCTGTGTCGAAGCCGAGCGCGCCATGAACCGTGCGCTGCATGGCAGCTGCCACGTGCCGGTGGCCGGGTTCGCGCAGTGGGAAGGCGAGGATCTGTTCCTGCAGGGCCTGGTCGGCGGCGTGGTCGATGGCCGCCTGGTGCGTGCCGAGGCGCGCGGCCCGGGCCGTGACCCGGATGCGCTGGGCCGGCAGGTGGCGGCCGGGTTGCTGGCCGGTGGGGCAGGGGAATTGTTGGGCGTTTAGCCGGGGTGCCGGGCGTGCCGGCAGCCGGGGTGTCTGCAGCCGACCAACGGTCGGCTCTACCGGGCGGCAGAGCCGATCGCGGACATCATCATTTGAATTTGTAGACCACGTTCATGGTGGTCAGGGTGTCGGTCTTGCGCTTGTCTTCGGCCACGTCGCTGTTGTAACGCGCCTGCCAGCCGGCCTTCAGCGCCAGGTGTTCGTTCATGCTCACCGACACGCCGAAATCGTTCTGGCCGAAGGTGTTGTACGAGCCCGACTCCACCAGCAGCGTGTTGACCAGGTCGGTGTTGGGGGTCAGCGAGTACTTCACGTCGAACAGGCCACGGCCGATCAGGCCGGTGCGGGTTTCATCGTCTTCGGTGTTGTGCGTGCGGCGCACACCGGGGCCGATCTGCGCGTCCATGTAGAAGCGGTCGCCTTCCACCAGCCGGGTGCCGTAACCCAGACCGAACGAGCTCTGGCGGTCGTAGGTGGCGAAGTCGTCGCGCTCGTAACGCACCGTGGCCGTCAGCTGGCGGTGCTCGCCCAGCTGCAATGCGCTGCCGGCGCTGCCGGTGTAGCGGTTGGCCGTGGTGTTGCGGCGCTTGGTAACCGTGCCGTCATCGGCGGTCTCGACGTATTCCGAGCGCGAGCGCAGGCCGAACAGGTCCATGCTGTGCACCCAGTCGTCGTCGGTATAGCGCAGGCGC
>NZ_QAIW01000330.1:6528-9646 GCF_003061285.1 Stenotrophomonas sp. HMWF003
CACTTTCGGTGTTGCTGTTGCCCCGGGCCGAGGCGAAGCCCAGCTCACCGCCGCTGCCGCTCCATGGCGAGGTCATCGCAGCCGGATCGGTGGTGTCCTGGGCGAACGCCGCCGGGGCGCACAACAGCAGGGGAACAAGCAACGAGACGCGCAGGGACATCAACGGTTCTCCGGATCAACCAGTGGGGGACGGGCAACGGGGGATGATACTTGATGCATCCAGCGTGCAATTCCCGCCATCTGCCGCCGCTTTAGGCGGGGTTCGGTCGAACGGCCTGTTCAGGGAAGATCGATGCGCAGCGCCGGGTCGTCGAACCGCGAGAAGCGCAGCGTGATCCGGAACGTCTCGCCCTTGGTCTGGCCCTGGCGCTCGATCTGCACCGGCAGGCCCTGTGCATTGATCCAGTACAGCATTCCGTCCGGCGCGGCGGTGGCATGGCGCACCCGGTACTTGTGGGCGGCTTGCCCGCCGATGGCATCGCTGCCCAGGTCGTCCACCTGCAGTTGGGCCGGGGCCACGTCCGCCGGCAGCGGGTTGCGCCACTGCGCCAGCAGGCCCGGCGGCACCGGCACCTGACGGACCTCGCCGGCGCGCTGCAGGAAGAAGGTGTCGCCGATGATCAGCTGCGGGCCGTCATCGGTGATCAGCCGGTAGCGGTCGGGGGCAACGAAGTCCATCGTCGCCTCGACCGTGCGCGGCCCCTGCATGCGCAGGCTGGCGTGGAAGCTGCGCAGTTGGCCGAAGCGCTGGCTCGCACCCAGCACCGCCTGCACCGGATCCACCGCGGCCGGGACGTTGCCTGCCGCCGGGGCCGGCGCGGTGGCGGCCGGATCGGGCGCGGGGGCGCAACCGGACAGCAGCAGGGACAACACGGCAACGGCAGGTAACAGGCGCATGACAGGCGGCAACGGGGTTTTCGGGGCTCCACGATAGCCGAAGATGGTGCCGAAGCCGCCACAACGACGGCGACTCGGACATAATCGGGTCATGGACCGATACGAACGCATCAACGCCCTGCATCGCCTGCTCAAGTCCGCCCGTTACCCGGTGACGGTGGCCACCCTGCAGGAAAAACTGGAGTGTTCCCGCGCCACCGTCTACCGCGACCTGGCCTTCCTGCGCGATGCGCTGATGGCGCCGGTGGAGGGTGACGGCGAGGCCGGCTTCCGCTACCAGGACGACGAAAGCGACCGCTTCGAGCTGCCCGGCCTGTGGCTCAGTTCCGAAGAGCTGCACGCGCTGCTGGCGTCCCAGCACCTGCTGGCGCGCACCGGCGGCGGCGTGCTGTCCTCGGTGCTGGCCCCGCTGCAGCAGCGCATTGAAGGCCTGCTGGCCGCCCAGGCCGGCGTGTCCACCTGGCCGGTGGACCGGGTCCGGGTGATTCCGCACCGCGGCCGCAAGTTCGACGAAGCCAGCTTCCGCGCCGTCGCCTCGGCCGTGCTGGAGCGAAAGCAGCTGGCGTTCGAATACCGCGCCCGCTCCACCGACGAGGCCACCAAGCGCACCGTGTCGCCGCAGCGCATGACCCATTACCGCGACAACTGGTACCTGGATGCCTGGGACCACGGCCGCGAAGGCCTGCGCAGTTTCGCGGTGGACCGCATCTACAAGGCCCGGGTGGTCGACACCGTGGCCCGCGACGTGGATGACACCGAGCTGGACGAGCAGCTGGGCGCCAGCTACGGCATCTTCTCCGGGCCGCCCAAGGGCTGGGCCACCATCGTCTTCAGCGCCAAGGCCGCGCGCTGGGTGGCCGACGAGCATTGGCATTCCAAGCAGCAGGGGCGTTTCCTGGCCGACGGCCGCTACGAGCTGAAGGTGCCCTATAGCGTGTCGCGCGAACTGCTGATGGACGTGCTGCACTACGGCTCGGACGCGGAGATCATCGAACCGGTGATGCTGCGCGAACAGGCCAAGGCGCTGCTGGCGCTGGCCCTCAGCAATTACGAGTGACCGCCGGGCTCATGCCCGCCGGTCATATGCCACCGATACCGCACGGCCGGGGTGTGCGGTAAGGTTGGGCGCTATCGCTGCCCGGATACCCCCCCATGAAGAAGTACCTGCTGCTCCCGCTGCTCGCCGCCTCGCTGGCCCTGGCCGCCTGCGGTAAATCCCAACCCGATTCGAAGAAGCTGGTGGTGGCCGCCACGGCCGTGCCGCACGCCGAGATCCTGGCGGTGGTCAAGCCGATCCTGCAGAAGGAAGGCCTGGACCTGGACGTGCGCGTGTTCAACGACTACGTGCAGCCCAACGACCAGCTGGTGCAGAAGCAGGTGGACGTCAACTACTTCCAGACCGAGCCCTACCTGGACGCCTACAACCGCGACCGCAAGACCGACCTGGTCAAGGTCATCGGCGTGCACATCGAGCCGTTCGGCGCCTACTCGCGCCGCTTCAAGTCGCTGGACGAAGTGCCGGCCGGCGCCGACGTGGTGATCCCCAACGACCCCAGCAACAACAGCCGCGCGCTGATCCTGCTGCACAAGGCCGGGCTGATCACGCTGAAGGACCCGACCAACGCACTGGCCACCCAGCGCGACATCATCGCCAACCCGAAGCAGCTGAAGTTCCGCGAGCTGGATTCGGCCATGCTGCCGCGCGTGCTCGACCAGGTCGACCTGGCCCTGATCAACACCAACTACGCACTGGATGCCGGGCTCAACCCGACCCAGGACGCGCTGGCGATTGAAAGCAAGGACTCGCCGTACGTGAACTTCCTGGTGGCCCGCCCGGACAACAAGGACGACGCCCGCGTGCAGCAGCTGGCCAAGGCATTGACCAGCCCGGAAGTGAAGGCCTTCATCGCTGAGAAGTACAAGGGCGCGGTGCTGCCGGCGTTTTGACTGAGGTGGGTCCGACCCATGGTCGGACACCCCGCCAAAAAAAGGTTCTTCCGGGTCTGTCGCGAGCGTGTGGGCCCCGTCGCGGCCGGTAGGCCCCTGGTGCAAATGTCCCCGGCCGCGACGGGGCTCGGCTTGCGGTATGGGCGGGAAGCCAAGGCTTTTTCCTGTAGTCGTTGGGTCGGGCGCTGGGCCCCCATGCCCTTTCCGGCGAATGTCCTCCGGCGTCGGCCTGCGGCCGCCCCCTCCCCCTTTAGTTCGCCTCCAAGGGCATGGG
>NZ_QAIW01000331.1:0-2198 GCF_003061285.1 Stenotrophomonas sp. HMWF003
GCCGCTGATGTTGAAGCGGCGGTACTGGCTGCGTACCGGGCCGGCGGCATCGAACACCACGCAGGAGGCCACGGTCGCCTCGCCCATGGTGTGGCTGATATCGAAGCACTCCACCCGCTTGACCTGCTCGGCCAGGCCGAGCATCTGCCGCAGGTCTTCGCTGCGCGCATGCTGGGCGCTGCGGCTGGTGAGCTCGCTGACCAGGGTGATCTGCGCGTTGCGGCTGGCCAGTTCGACATACCCGGCGCGCTCGCCGCGCACGTTCCACTTCAATTGCACCTTGACCTCGGCCGAGGCCGAGAGCGCGGACTCGATCAGGCTGGCATCCGGAATTTCGCGGTCCAGCAGGATTTCGCGGGGCGGCGAGTGCTCGGCGTAGTACTGCGACACGAACGCCGCCAGGATCTCCTCGGCGCTCTCTTCGCCGTTGGTCCGCGGGTAGAACGGCCGGGTGCCCAGGTTGCGACCGTCACGGAAGGCCAGCAGCATCACGCAGGCATTGGCGCCGCGGGTGGCACAGGCGAGCACGTCCAGGTCAGCGGCGCGGCCGTCCACGTACTGGCGGGTCTGCATGCTGCGCAGTGCGGTGACCAGGTCGCGCAGCCGTGCGGCCTGCTCGAACTCCAGCGCGTCGCTGGCCGCCTGCATCTGGGTGCCCAGTTCGCGCGCGAGCAGGTCGCTTTTCCCCTCCAGGAACATCGAGGCGCGGCGCACCGATTCGGCATAGTCCGTCGCACTTACCAGATCCACGCAAGGCGCGCTGCAGCGGCCGATCTGGTACTGCAGGCAGGGCCGCGAGCGGTTGCGGAACACGCTGTCCTCGCAGCTGCGCAGCTTGAACAGCTTGTGCATGAGGTTGAGCGTGTCGCGCACGGCGGTCACGCCCGGATAAGGGCCGTAATACCGGCCCGGCACCGCGCGCGGCCCGCGGTGCAGCGCGATGCGCGGCCAGTCTTCGCGGGTAAGCAGCACGTGCGGGTAGGTCTTGTCGTCGCGCAGGGACACGTTGTAGCGCGGCGACAGCGACTTGATCAGCTGGTTTTCCAGCAGCAGCGCCTCGCCCTCCGAGCGGGTCACGGTCACGTCCATGCGCGCCACCTGCGACAGCATCGACATGATCCGCGTGGTCTTGGGCGTGCCGTTGAAGTAGCTGCCCACCCGGTTGCGCAGCGCACGCGCCTTGCCGACATACAGCAGGCTGTCGTCGGCGGCGTACATGCGGTAAACGCCGGGCGCGGTACTCAGGTGGGCCGCGAATGCCTTGCCATCGAAGGCGGGTGCGGTGGAAACAGTCATTCGCTGATCGGGACTTCGCTCAATACGCCACTGACAGGGTCGAAACGCAGCACGGCATGGGCGTCGGTCTCGGCGATCCACACCGCTCCGCCGCCCAGGGCCAGCCCGGCCGGGCCGTGCAGTCGGCGCGGCAGTTCCAGCGTGCTCAACTCACCGCCGCCCAGGCGCAGCGTGCGCAGGCGGCCATTGCCGGCATCGGCGATCCACAGCAACGGCGCATCCGGGCTGAGCGCGATGGCCTGCGGGTGCTGCAGCTGGGCGATCGTACGCGGACCATCCTGTTCGCCGAACGACCACAGGCCCTGCCCGACCAGCGTCTGCACCAGGTCGCCGCGCAGCTGCATGGCACGGATCGAGGAGCCCAGCGCATCGCAGACGTACAGCACCTGCTGCACGGCGGCCAGCGACGTCGGCTGCGCGAACGCGGCCAGGTGGCCACTGCCGTCGCGTTCGTCGATCGCCCCCGAACCGGCGCGCCAGTGCAGGCTGCGCTGGCCCAGGTGGTAGGTCCAGATGCGGTTGTCGCCGGCCATGGCGATGTGGATCTGGTTGTCGGCCACCGCCAGTCCCTGCGGATGGTTGAGCGCGGTCTGGCGCGGCTGCGCCACCGGCCCCTCGATCGGCTCGCCGGGGCGGCCAGTGCCACACAAGGTGTCGACCTGGCCGGTCAGCAGGTGGATGCGACGCAGGGCATGGTTGCCGGTGTCGGCCACGTACAGCGACTCGCGCTCCAGGGCCAGGCCCTGGGGACGGTTGAAGGCCGCCTCGGCCGGACCGCCGTCCATGAAATCGGCGGTGCCCAGCCCGAACTGGCGCAGCACGCGCCCGCCGTGGCTGCATTCGAGCACGCGGTGGTGGCCGCTGTCGGCGATGTACAGGCGCTCGGTGGTGGCCACCAGGCC
>NZ_QAIW01000331.1:2218-4482 GCF_003061285.1 Stenotrophomonas sp. HMWF003
GCGCGGCTCGGGGTTGAGTTCGCGGGCCAGCGCCATGTCGCCGTCGACCGGCCGGGCGCCGCCTTCGCACAGCGCATTCAGCGCGCGTTCCAGCTCGCCGCCGAACCCGACCAGGCGGTCGCGCTCGCGCCCCTGCGCGTCCAGCAGTACCAGGGTCGGCCAGGCGGTCACGCCGAAGCGGCGCCAGCCGTCCCAGTCCGCATCGAGCAGCGCGGGGCCGATCAGGCCCTGGCGACGCAGCAGTTTGAGCGCCTGCGCGGGATCGCGTTCGCAGTCGAAGCGGGGCACCTGCAGGATCAGCAACTGCAGCTTGCCCGGGTTGCGCGACTGCCATTGCGCCAACTCGGCCAGCCGTTGCGCGCACCACACCGAGGCGGCGTTGACGAAGGCCAGCACCACCGGTCGCCCCCGCAGTTCGGTGAGGGTGGTCGGCGTGGCGTTGAGCCACGTGGCGAATTCGGGCAGGTCCTGGACGGGCTGTACGTTCATGCCCCGATTATGCCGGAGTCGGCGTCATGCAATCGTCGTGCCGCGTCAATCCGACGGCGGCCTGCGCGCGCCGGCTGGTCAGCCGTGCGCCGCCAGCCAGGCTTCGGCCCGGGCCAGGTCGTCCGGGGTGTCGATGCCGGGCGGAAACTCGGCCGGGGTCAGCGCCACGCTGATCCGATGCCCCGCTTCCAGCGCGCGCAGCTGCTCCAGCGACTCCAGCTGCTCCAGCGTGCCCGGCGGCAACGCCGCGAATTGGCGCAGGAAGCCGGCACGATAGCCGTAGATGCCGATGTGACGCAGCCAGTGCGGTCCCGCCAGGGTGTCGCGCGAGCGCGCGAAGGCGTCGCGGTGCCACGGAATCGGGGCACGGCTGAAGTACAGCGCATCCAGGTTCTGCCGGCGCACCACCTTGACCGCATTGGGGTCGAACAGGGTCTCCGCGTCTTCCACCGGGGTGGCCAGGGTGGACATCTCCGCCCCGCTGTAGACCAGCGCCTCGGCCACCGCGCGGATGCCTTCGGCCGGGGCGAACGGCTCGTCCCCCTGCAGGTTCACCACCACGGTGTCGTCGCTCCAGCCGGCCTGCGCGGCACATTCGGCCAGGCGGTCGGTGCCGGAGGCGTGATCGGCCGAGGTCATCGCCACGCGCACGCTGGACAGGCCCTGCAGCGCATCGGCAATGCGCGCGTCGTCGGTGGCCACCCACACCTCGCGTGCGCCGGCCAACAGCGCACGCTGGGCCACGCGCAGCACCAGCGGCTGGCCACCGAGCAGGCGCAAGGGCTTGCCCGGCAGGCGCGAGGCCGCGTAGCGGGCCGGGATGGCAACGACGAAATCGAGGGGCTGGCTCATGTGCAAACTCGCGGAAATGACAGGGGAGTCGATGCGGCGGGCGAAACGCTCAGCGCTTGCCCAGCTTGTCGACGCGGTCGAGGAGGTTCACCCAGAACGCGGCGGGCAGGTCGGCCGCCAACGGCACGGCGAAGTGCCATTCGTTGGCAAACACCTTGCACTTCACCGCATCCTTTTCGGTCATCAACACGGGCAGTTCGCTGCCAAACCGCAGGTCGGCGGCCTGGTACGCGTGATGATCGGGAAACGCGTGCGGCACCACGCCGATACCCTGCGCGCGCAGCATGTCGAAGAAGCGCTGCGGGTGGGCGATGCCGGCCACCGCATGCACGCGCTGGCCACGGAAATGCGCCAGCGTGCGCGGGCGGCCGCCGCTGAGCGGCTGGGCGCTGTCGATGTGCAGCTGCATCGGCCATTCGCCGAAGCCGCACGCCGGCTGCGCGCCGACGCCATCGCTGGCCTGGCCCATGTTGACCACGCGGAAATCGCAGTCGTTGGCGCGGCTGACCGGTTCGCGCAATGGGCCGGCCGGGATCATCCGCCCGTTGCCGTAGCGACGCTGCGCGTCGACCACTTCGATCTCGATATCGCGGGCCAGCCGGTAATGCTGCAGGCCGTCGTCGCAGACGATGATGTCGCAGCCGGCGTCGACCAGCGCCTTGCCGGCCGCTACGCGATCGGCATCCACGCGGACCGGCACGCCGGTCTTCCACGCGATCAGCACCGGTTCGTCGCCGCCGATGGCGGTGGACGTGGTGGCCTCGACCCACCGTGCCGTGCCGGCCTCGTCGCGGCCGTAGCCACGACTGGCCACGCCGGGCTTCCAGCCCGCGTCACGCAGCCGCTTGACCAGCGCGATGGTCAGCGGGGTCTTGCCGGTGCCCCCGGCGGTGACATTGCCCACCACCACCACCGGTACCGGC
>NZ_QAIW01000331.1:4492-4857 GCF_003061285.1 Stenotrophomonas sp. HMWF003
ACACCGGGGCAAGCAACCGCGCCGGCAACGGGATGGCGCTGCCGTCATACCAGTACGACGGCGTCGGGGTGCCCTTGGCCGCCATCACGCCTGCCTTTCGCGGAACTGCATCTTGTGCAGGTGCTCGTACAGCCCGCCGAGGGCCAGCAGCTCGTGGTGGGTGCCCCGCTCGACAATGCGGCCGTGGTCCATGACCAGCACCTGGTCGGCGTGTTCGATGGTGGACAGGCGGTGCGCGATCACCAGCGTGGTGCGCTCGGGCATCAGACGCTGCAACGCGTCCTGGACCAGGCGTTCGGATTCGTTGTCGAGCGCGGCGGTGGCTTCATCCAGGATCAGCACCGGTGCATCGCGCAGGATCGCGC
>NZ_QAIW01000331.1:4867-5542 GCF_003061285.1 Stenotrophomonas sp. HMWF003
GCCAGGCGCTGGCGCTGGCCGCCGGACAGCAGCGCGCCGTTCTCGCCCACCGGCGTCTGCAACTGCTGCGGCATCCGCTCGATGAACTCCCAGGCGTTGGCCGCTTCGGCGGCGGCGCGGATCTGGTCTTCGCTGGCATCCATGCCGTAGGCGATGTTGGCGCCCACGCTGTCGTCGAACAGCATCACCTTCTGCCCCACCATGGCCACCTGGCGGCGCAGGTCCGCCAGCGGGTAGTCCTCCAGCGGAACGCCGTCCAGGGTGATGCGGCCACCGTTGGGTTCGTAGAAACGCGGCACCAGACGGATCAGGCTGGTCTTGCCACTGCCGGAGCGCCCGACGATGGCGGTGACCGTGCCCGGCTTGGCGACGAAACTGATGTCGTCCAGGGCAATGCCGGTGTCTTCACGGTAGCGCAGCATCACGTGCTCGAAGGCGAGCTCGCCACGCGCGCGGCCGATCTTCTTGATGCCCTCGTCGCGCTCGACCGGCAGGTCGAGGATGCCGAACAGGCGCTCGGCGGCGGCCACGCCGCGCGAAATCGAGGTCTGCACGCTGGTCAACCGACGCAGCGAGGGAATGATGGCCATCATCGAGGTCATCAGGCCCATGAACTGGCCTGCATTGAGCTTGCCCGCCAGGGCTTCGCGGGTGGACACCCACACGATCACCGCC
>NZ_QAIW01000331.1:5560-7981 GCF_003061285.1 Stenotrophomonas sp. HMWF003
CATGTTCAGGCCCAGCATGCGGTTGGCCAGGCGCGAGTAGCGCGAGATCTCGTGCGCCTGGGTACCGTGCACCTTCACTTCCTGCTGCGCGGCCAGTGACTGCTCGGCGGTCTGCGCCATGCTGCCCATGCCGTCCTGGATGCCCCGGCTGATGCGGCGGTAGCGCTTGCCCACGAACGACACGATCACGCCGATCAGCGGCACCACCACCAGCATGGCCACGGTGACCTTGACGCTCATCTGCAGCATCACCACCAGCATCGCGATGATGGTGAGGGTGTCTGCCACCAGGGTCTTGAGCGCGTCGGCACTGGCCTGGGTGACCTGCTCGGTGTCGTAGTTGAGGCGGCTGACCATCACCGGCGTCGCCTCGCTGTCGAAATGCGCCGACGGCAGATGCAGGTACTTTTCCAGCACCTGTTCACGCAGGTCGCGCACCACGCTGCGGCCGGTCCGGGCCAGCGCGTAATCGCTGACCAGGGTGGCCAGGCTGCGCATCATGAACAGGCCGAGGATGGTCAGCGGCAGGATCACCGCCATGCGCGGCTCGGGATTGACGAAGCCGCGGTTGACCAGCGGTTCCATCAGCTTGGTGAAGTGGTAGCCGGCCAGCGCCTCGACGACCATGGCGATCACTGCCGCCACCATGAAGGTCCAGTAGGCACGGGTGTAACCGAGCAGACGTTTGTAGATCGGCCAGATCGGCGCGTGTTTGTTACTCATGGACGCACCTCCGGCGCGGTTGCGATGGCGATGCGGCGGAAGCCGAGCTGGCCCAGGGCATCCTGGGCGGTGACAACGGCCTGGTACGGCGTGCGGGCATCGGCACGCAGCAGCACCGTCTGTTCGCGGTCGCTGCCGGCCACGGCGGCGATGGTCTGCTTGACCGACTCCACGTCGGTGCGCAGCACTTCCTGGTCATTGATGAAATAGCGCCCCTCGGCGTTGACCAGCACGCTGAGCGAACGCGGTGGCTCGCTGTTGTCCTGCTGGCTGGCGGTCGGCAACTGCAGTTGCAGGGTCGAGCGCGCGTCGAAGGTGGTGGTGACCACGAAGAAAATGATCAGCACGAGGATCACATCGATCAGCGGTACCAGATCGATGTGCGGCTCGTCCTGGACCCGGTCATTGCGGATACGCATCCGTCAGCCCTTGGCCGTGACGGGTGCGGCCGGCGCCGCGGTCGGCGCACGTGCGCCGGTGTTCATCACCCCGGGGCGACCGTCCAGCGCATCCAGCAGCGCGCTGGCTTCCTGCTCCATCTCGATCACGTAACCGCCGATGCGGCCCTTGAAGTAGCGATGGAACATCAGCGCCGGGATCGCCACGATCATGCCGGTGGCGGTGCACACGAGCGCCTTGCCGATACCGCCGGCCAGCTGGTTCACATCGCCCACGCCATGGTCGAGGATGCCCAGGAACATCTGGATCATGCCCACCACGGTGCCCAGCAGGCCCAGCAGCGGGCCGGCCGAGGCGATCGTGCCCAGGGCGTTCAGGAACCGCTCCATACGGTGCACCAGGTGCCGGCCGGCATCCTCGATGCGCTCGCGGATCTGGTCGCGCGGGCGGTTGCGTGCTTCCAGCGCCACGGCCAGCAGCGCACCCAGCGGCGAATTGGCGCGCAGCGACTGGATGTGGCTGGGATCGAGCTTGCCGCGCGCGGCCCAGTTGCGCACTTCCTGGCCCAGCCCGGGGGGCAGGACCTCGTTACGCCGCAAGGTCCAGAAACGCTCCAGGACAATTGCCAAAGCCAGTACGCCCAACAGCAGCAGCGGCACCATTGGCCAGCCACCGGCCTTGACCAGTTCCCACACGTTTCAACCCTCCGGCCCATCAGCCGCTTGTTTGACCGCCGATAGGATAGCAGCCGACCGCGCCCGCTCCGCGGCATCCCACCAACGCGGCTGAAAAACCCGCTGTTCACGCACCTGCAGGCCTTCACGCCCGAGCCAGGCGCGCAGCGCGCCACTGTCGGCGGTGCCCAGCACTTCGGCACCGACGCCTTGCCAGCGCGCCACCACGGCCGGGCGCGGGTGCCGGAACCGGTTGCCATGCCCGGCCGAGACGATCGCCAGCCTGGGCGCCACCGCGGCAACCCAAGGGGCGCTGGACGAGCCGTCACTGCCATGATGCGGCACCACCACCAGCTCGGCCCGCAGCGTGGAGGGTGCCTCCAGCAGCTGCGACTCGCTGCGCGCGCCAATGTCGCCTGCCAGCAGGATCGCGCCATGCGCGGTCACGATACGCAGCACGCAGCTGCTTTCGTTGCCCTGGTAGGGCGTGCCTGGCCGGGGGTGCAGAACCTGGAAGTCGACCCCGTCCCAGCGCCAGGATTGCCCGGCATGGCAGGGGGCGTCGATGCCCGGCAGCGCGCCCTGCGGCGCCAGCAGCGGCGTACCCGCGAACCCGCGCCTGACC
>NZ_QAIW01000331.1:7991-8216 GCF_003061285.1 Stenotrophomonas sp. HMWF003
CTGAGCACGAGTCGATCCAGCCGCCCCTCGCCCAGCGCGTGCAGGGTGGGGACGACGATCCGCTCGCCGGCATCAAACCCGCCCGCCGCCGCAGGGCCGGTGTCGTACAGCAACCGGTGGGTGCGGGTGCGCACCCATATCGCCATGCCCTGCCCCACGTCCATGACCAGCAGTTCCACCTCACCCTCGCCGGGCCGCGACTGGGCCGGCCACAGTAACGGCAGG
>NZ_QAIW01000331.1:8284-18309 GCF_003061285.1 Stenotrophomonas sp. HMWF003
GCTGCGGGCCGCATAGCCGAGCAGCCACCAGCTGCCCTCGAAACACCCTGCGGCCAGCTGCCAGGGCCAGCGCCCCGCACCCGCGACCACTGCCTCCAGCGCCGTGCCCAGCAGCGCCAGCGGCACCACCACCAGGCTCCACCAGGGAATCGCCAGCAGGTTGACCAGCGGCCCGGCACGCGAAGCCTGGCCGAACAGCGCCACGGTGAGTGGCAGCAGCGCCAGCGTGGCCACGCCCTGGGCCGCCAGGAAGGTGCGCAGCCAACGCGGGTCGCGCCCCGGCAGGCACCAGACCAGCCACAGCACCCCGGCGAAGCTGAGCCAGAAGCCGGGCGCCAGCACCGCCAGCGGATCCACCAGCAACACCGCCAGGGCGGCCAGCGCCAGTGACTGGCCGACGGTCACCCGGCGCCGGCTGCAGCGTGCGGCGGCCAGCACCGCAATCATCAGCACGGTGCGAACGGTGGGCAGCGCGAAGCCGGCCACGGCGGCGTACAGCGCGGCCCCGGACACGGCGGCAACGGCCACCCCCAGCGGACGTGGCCAGTAGCGGCCCAGCGGTGGCCATGCGCGCCAGACCCACGCCGCCAGCCAGGCCGCGAAGCCCGCGACGAGCCCTACGTGGAAGCCGGAAATCGCGATGAGATGGGTGAGCCCGAGCGCGCGCAGGTCGTCCCAGTCGGCCTGGGTGAGCGCGCGGGTATCGCCCAGTGCAAGGGCCTGCACGAAACGCGCCCCCTCGCCATGCACCTGCGAGGCAATGGACGCCGCCATGCGCTCACGCCAGGCCGGAACGCCACTGGCGGGCGCCAGCATGCGCGCGCGTGCCGGTTCACGAACCTGCCCGGACCCCGCCAGCCCCTGCACCAGGGCATGGCGCTCCGCGTCGAAGCCACCGGGATTGCGCAGCCCCCGTGGCGACCGCAGACGTGCATGCAGCACCCAGCGTGCGCCGGCCTGCACGTGTCGACGCGCATCCTCGCCGCCATCGGGGCGGGCAGGCCAGCCCATCGCAAACAGGCGGCCACGCACATCCGGTGGCAGCGCGGCATCGTTGTCAACGCGGAACAGGAAACGGGTGCTGCGCGCGCCGTGGTCGGGCAGGCTCACCACCCTTCCCTGCAGCACGTCATCGATGGCCGCTGCCCCGGCCGGCAACTGCCCAGCAAGCGACGCGTGCGCATGCAGGGCCGCGCAGCCCATGCCCAGCAGCGCAGCACCCAGCCATCGCCATCGCGAGGGCCACCCCCACACGATCAAGCCGACACAGACCGCCACCATCCCCAGCGCACGCGGCAGCAACTGCGGTGCGAACACGGTGATGCATACGCCAAGCAGCAGGGTCGCGGCGCAGGCCTTGCCGAACAGGGGAAGTGGAACTGCCGCTGGCGCACCCTCACGGGCTGCCGCGATGACCATGCAATGCTCCGGGCACAAAACCCGATGCTGGGCCGGCGCGGACATCCGCACCATCAGGCGGCTCGCCATCTGGATGTGGGTGAATGTCGTGGCGTCGTCATGCCAGCAGGTCAACGTCGACCCAAACGAAAAAGCCGACCTGATGGCCGGCTTTTCTGTGGGTGCCACTGCAGTCTCTGCGACTGGAGTGGTGGGCGGTACAGGGTTCGAACCTGTGACCCCTACCATGTCAAGGTAGTGCTCTACCGCTGAGCTAACCGCCCGTTTCCTGCGTCTACGCCGTTGCGAATGCGTCGGGGCAGGCCGCGTATATTACGGACGTCCCCCGGCAAGCGCAACACTTTTGTGAAGATATTTCACAACGCGCTGTTCAGCCCAGGCTGGCCTCCTTCAGCTGCCGGATCTGGTCGCGTACCTGCGCGGCGTCTTCAAACTCCAGGTCGCGGGCGTGCTGGTACATCTTCTGCTCCAGCGCCTGCAGCCGCTTGGCGATCTGGGCCGGACCGAGCGTGCGGTAATCCACCGCCTCTTCGGCCACTTTGCCACCGCGCCCCTTGCCCTTGCCGCGCGATTCTTTCTCGGCCGCATCCGAGCGCGCCCCTTCAAGCACATCGGTGATCGGCCGCAGCACCGACGTGGGTGTGATGCCATGCAGTTCGTTGTATTCGACCTGCTTGGCGCGACGACGGTCGGTTTCGTCGATCGCCGCCTGCATCGAGCGCGTGATCTTGTCGGCGTACAGGATCGCCTTGCCACGCAGGTTGCGTGCGGCCCGGCCGATGGTCTGGATCAGCGAGCCGGTGGAACGCAGGAAACCTTCCTTGTCCGCGTCCAGAATCGCCACCAGCGACACCTCGGGCATGTCCAGGCCTTCGCGCAGCAGATTGATGCCCACCAGCACGTCGAACTTGCCCAGGCGCAGATCGCGGATGATCTCCACCCGCTCCACCGTGTCGATGTCCGAATGCAGGTAGCGCACGCGGATGCCGTGCTCGGTGAGGTAGTCGGTGAGATTCTCGGCCATCCGCTTGGTCAGCGTCGTGACCAGCACGCGGTCGCCGAGCTTGATCCGCTCGTTGACCTCGCTCATCAGGTCGTCGACCTGGGTACCCACGGGGCGGATCTCCACCACCGGATCGATCAGGCCGGTCGGGCGCACCACCAGTTCAGTGATCTCATCGCCGGCTTCGCGCAGTTCGTACGGGCCGGGCGTGGCCGACACATAGATGCTGCGCGGGCAGCGCGCCTCCCACTCCTCGAAACGCAGCGGGCGGTTGTCCAGCGCCGACGGCAGGCGGAAGCCGAACTCCACCAGGGTTTCCTTGCGCGAACGGTCGCCCTTGAACATCGCGCCGATCTGCGGAATGGTCACGTGCGACTCGTCGATCACCAGCAGCGCATCGGGCGGCAGGTAATCGAACAGGGTCGGCGGCGGCTCGCCCGGCGCCTTGCCGGTGAGGTGGCGCGAGTAGTTTTCGATGCCGTTGCAGAACCCGACCTCGGCCATCATTTCCAGGTCGAACTGGGTGCGCTGCGCCAGCCGCTGCGCTTCCACCAGCTTGTTCTGTTCGTAAAGCTGCTCCAGGCGCGGCTTGAGCTCGGCCTTGATGGTTTCCACCGCTGCCAGCACGCGCTCGCGGGTGGTCGCGTAGTGGGTCTTGGGGTACAGCGTGTAGCGCATGAGCTTGCGCAGGCTTTCGCCGGTGAGCGGGTCGAACATGCTGATCTGCTCGACCACGCCGTCGAACAGCTCGATGCGTACCGCCTCGCTGTCCGACTCGGCCGGGAACACGTCGATGACTTCACCGCGCACGCGGAACGTGCCGCGCTGCAGCTCGTACTCGTTGCGGGTGAACTGCAGCGAGGTCAGGTGATTGATCAGGTCGCGCTGCTCGATGCGTTCGCCGGTGGACAGGATCAGGCGCAGCGACAGGTAGTCCTCCGGCGCGCCCAGGCCATAGATCGCCGAGACCGTGGCCACCACGATCGCGTCCGGGCGCGACAGCAGGGTCTTGGTCGCGGCCAGGCGCATCTGCTCGATGTGCTCGTTGATCGAGCTGTCCTTCTCGATGAAGGTATCCGACGCCGCCACGTAGGCTTCGGGCTGGTAGTAATCGTAGTAGCTGACGAAGTATTCGACCGCGTTGTTGGGGAAGAACGACTTGAACTCACCGTACAACTGCGCGGCCAGCGTCTTGTTCGGCGCCATGATCAGCGTCGGCTTCTGCACGTTCTGGATCACGTTGGCAATGGTGTAGGTCTTGCCCGAGCCGGTCACGCCGAGCAGGGTCTGCTTGGCGATGCCCGCCTCGAAGTTGGCCGTCAGCTTCTCGATCGCCGCAGGCTGGTCGCCAGCCGGCGAATACGGGGAGACAAGTTCGAAGCGATCGCTCATGGTGCCGCCATATCCGGGGCCTACCAGTATACCGGGGGCAATGGTGACGGCCGGCTGAGGGGAAGGCTGAGCCTGGCGACTGCGTTCCGCCGATGGGAACCGCACACCCTGCGACCCAGGCTGGTCACCTGCTCCTGCGATGGATGGACGCGCCGTGACCGCCACGAACCGCCGTTGGATACTGCTCCGCCCTGCAGGGTTGACCCTGCTTGAACTGACCGTGACCCTCGCCGTCGCAGCCGTGCTCTGCGCCATCGCCCTGCCCGGCCTGCAGCCGCTGCTGGACCGCCAGCGGGCCGCCAGCGCGCGCCAGGTGCTGAGCAGCCACCTGGCCTTCGCGCGGCTGGCCGCCATCCAGCAGCGTCAGGCCATCCGGGTGTGCGCCAGCATCGATGGCACAACCTGCAGCGGGGATGCGAACGGCTGGGCGGCGGGCTGGATCGTCCATCGCGCGGGACCGGAGGGGGGGCCGGCCACCGCGGAGGGTCCCGCGCTGCGGCATCACACGCCGGGCTACCCGCCCGGCTGGACGATCCGCTCCAGCGATGGGCGCCGGCATCTGCGCTTCCTGCCCGATGGCCGCGCCTGGGGTACCAATCTCACCCTGCAGATCTGCGTCCGGGGCGACCTGATGGCAGAAGTCGTGGTGAACAACAGCGGGCGGGTGCGCTCGGAGAGCGTGCGGCGTCCGGGGGGGTGTCCACCCTGATCGGATCGCGCGCGGGCAACTCACGTGTCCGCCATGCGCATCAAAAAGAAAAGGCTGCGATTTCTCGCAGCCTTTTCAGGATCTGGCGCCCGAAGTTGGACTCGAACCAACGACCCCCTGATTAACAGTCAAGTGCTCTAACCGGCTGAGCTATTCGGGCGGGGAGGCGCATTCTAGACGCTCACACCCGACCTTGCAACACTCCGCGCACTTACCAGCAGGTTACACCCGATACATTGCCGGGCGTTTTCTGATTGGCCTGGTTGACCGTCAACGTCCCACATTTATCGCGCGCCTGTGCACCCGTGGGTACAGCAGTTATCACGAAGGTCGAGGCAGCGGGATTCACGCTCACCGCGTACGAGGCCGTGCCGGTACGTGGCGAATTCACACTCGTAGTACCCGTCTCACGGAACGTGAACCCGGCATAGCTGTTGTTGATGGTGTGGTAGCGCTCCGCACGCTGGGCGTACTCCACCATCTCGGCCTTTGCCAGCGCCCGCTTGGACGACCGCACGTGCTCGGTGTAGCTCGGGTAAGCAATGGTCGCCAGGATGGCAATGACAGCCACCACGACCATCAGCTCGATCAGGGTGAAGCCCGCGGCTCCTGCCCTGCCCTTCCCACTGGAACGAAAGAAAGTCACTGGATCTGCCTCCACGATTGACGTCCACACGGATAGGGTCGAAATACCTGCGGCCCCGTACCGTTGGGGAACCACTGCCAGCATTCGTGATTGGGGGGGGATGGAGTCCCGGTAGGGCCACCTGGGGGCGGACTCATCAGCCCTTGCGAGGGCAGCGAACCGACGCCCACATCGGTGATGGCCGCACTGCCGGGCGACGGGGTTTGAATCGCGGCGGTTCCGCTGGCAAGCGCGGTCCCGTTGATCGATCCCAGGCGGGCCCCTCCAAGGGCGCCTTGGCCAGTGATCGCCTGCAGCACAAAGGTCCAGTTCACGCCCCCGGACGCGCAGCCCGATGCGGGCCGCGATGGCACATACGTGCGCAGATACAGGTCGCCCTCTGAGATGGTGGGCTCGCCGATGGCGCGCTCACCACCCGGCAGGTCGATGTACCAGCCGCGGCTATCGGAAGGCGCAGTGCCGGTAGAAAGCCCACGCCCATCGGGCGTTGTCACCACTGAACCGGCCGTCAGGTTGGCGCGGGTAAGCGTGGTGGAGATCGCCCCATCGACTGTGTCGTTCACGCCGTACAGGCTCTGCACCGAGGTATCGGCCGGGTCATCGACGAAAGAGAAACTACCCGTGCCGAAGAACAGCATGTTTCCGCCCGCTTCCCCGGCCATCGATTCCAGGCCGCCAATGATGGGCTGACGCAGGGTCCGGCCGCCCTCGTTGTAACTGAGCGTAGTGAACATCGGCACGGTCAGGTTGGTCTGTGCGCGCAGGTCGAACTTCCACACCGCACCCTTCTGGTCCGCAGCATACGCCGTATCGGCATAGCCGTCCGAGCCGAGCGTCACCGGGTTGGTGGCCCGATAACGATCCACCACCACGACCGCGCCCAGACCGTTGCTGCCCGTGGGCACGGCTGCGCCGGATTCCACGGCTTCGATCATGGTGACGGTGGGCGTGCCGGTCTTGATGTCCACCAGGAACAGTACCGCCTTGCCACTTGCGCTGTTGTAGCCATTGCCGAATACCGCGCGCCACACTGGCACACCGGCGCTGTCAAGCATCGGCACGATGACCGGCTTGCCCAGCACGTGGCCGATATTGTTACGTACGGCTGCAGGCAGGGCAGCGTCCAGGTCGCTGATCTCCCACAGCTTGCTGCCGGCGGCAAACGTGGTACCCGGGGTGACATCAAGGGCAAAAACGCTGCGGCCGCCGGCGCCGGAGGCACCTACAAGCGTGGTATGCCACGCGTTGGCATAACGGCTGTCCGTCACCGTGATCTTACCATCGACATAATAACGATGGTCGAACTTCTGGTCGTTGAGGTTGCGTGGATCATAAGGGAACAGCAGGTTGCCCATGTGACCCAGCGCCGTAGCCGGAATGTAGGCGAAGGCCTCCTGCCCGCCGCCCGCGATCGTATTGCCTGCCGCGTCCATGCCTCCATTGAAGGCGTGCAGCATGCCGTCGTTGGCACCCACATAGACCCGGTAGTTGGAGCGGGCCTTCTTGTCATCCACGTACGCCTGGTAGCTGGTGGCCAGAGCGCCTCCCAGACGGCGATAGCCATAATCGTCGCCAGGCGCGGTCACCACCGGACTGGAATTGACGATGTCGCCCAGACGGGTGGTGCGGTCGCGCAGCCTGCCGCCGTTCTTGACCTCACGGCTCTGGTCACCCTTCAGGTACGCCACCGCCGCCGTGACGTCGGCCCCCAAGGACGTGATCGCCGCCGCGCTGCAACGCGACATGCCCGGGTAGAGACTGGCCGACTTGGTGCACAGGTCATCCAGCGTCACCGTCCCTGCAGTGAAGGCTCGGGTGGTGCCATCCTTCGTATAGAAGACCTCGCGCCCGCTGCCGGTCATTTCGGCGGCCGCTTCCCACAGGGGGGTATAGACGATTTCCCGCGCCGCGTTGGTTGATATCCTGCTTGCCGCAAGGCGGCCAAACCAGTCTGTACCCTCATTGGCGATTTCATAGCTCGGTGCAACCGAGATCGAACCGGCACCGACGCGCGCGCCGCTTGAACCGCTGCCTCCGGACGGGGAGGCACCCGACGTCACGGACGACAACACGCGCCGCATCGCCGTGGTGATTTCTTCCGGCGTGCGAGCATTGATGTACTCGCCACGGGTATTGACGGTGGCGTGCCAGATGTCGTCCACCGTGCTGCGCTGATCATTCTCACGCGGCGGCCAGTTGCCGTAGATCGAGGCATCGGTATAGGGATCCTGATCCAGATCCGGATTGAACAGATTGCCGCGTGCGCCAAGCGTAACGCCGTAGAAATTGATGTGGAGGTTGGCCTGGCAGTCCAGCCGCTTGTCAGGGTTGGCAGCACTGCAGGCCTGCGGGACCGGGACCTTGCCCGCAGTCAGGTCGGTGCGCAGCGGAGATCCGCCATTCACGTCGTTGTAGTACTTGCTCACGATGTCAGCCATCGTGTTGGAGTTGCCGTCCCGGAACGGAGCGCCCATCGCACCGTCGTTGTTGCCCACCGTGGGTCCATCGCCGTTGCTGAAACCATCAGTGAACAACATCACTGCGTTCTTCTGGCACATCAGCTTTACCGGAGCGCCGGCATCGGTCCGGGTCATCTGCAACGCTGCGGCATTGACGGCCTGACGATTTGGCGTACCGCCGCTGGCGGTCAGCGCGATCATGTCGGTGTACAGCGCCAGCTTGTCCGTGTCGTTGGCCATGTCACGCATGGCCAGGCGCTTGGTTGCCGACGTGCCGCTGTCATAGCTTCCGTTCTGATTGATCCGGAAGTAACCGACGCGCAGGTTGTTGATACCCGAAAGCGAGCGGGTCATGCCAGCGATCATCGCGCGGTTGCGGTTTCCATAGTAGGAGAACCAGTTCGCAAAGTTCTGCAGCGCCGCGGTATTGCCTGCCGCGATGGTGTACTTCCACATCGAACAGTTGGTTCCGCAGGCATTGTCCACCTTGACCCGCGTGACTCCGCTGTAGGCATTGATCACGCCGGGAATCTGCGGATATGCGTCGTTGTTGCTGGTCCAGCGCAGGTAGAACGTGGCCGGCGTGTACTCCATGTACACCGTCGCCACGCCACTGTTCCAGGTGTAGTCGGAGGTGCGCCGATAGTCCGTGTTGTTGTAGCGGTAGAACGTCCCCGCCGGAATGACCATGCCATCCTGCATGCGGAACGAGTCCGCGGACGCAGTACTGTAGTAGTTGGAGGCCAGCGCCACCGTCGCGGTGTTCCGCGGATCGATGCGGGTGGCCAGCAGGCCGGCGTTGCCATACGACGCGCCGTTGCCGGCGACCCACGGCTCATACTTCACCGACGGGTTGAAATAGGTCGGATTGAACTCGGCAGAGCGTGCGAAACCGAGCTGGTCAATCGGCGGAATGCCGTAGCGCCCGGTGTCGATGCGCGGTCCCGGGACAACATGCAGATAGTCGCAGTTGCCAGAGGTGTACAGTTTGCCATTGGCGTCGAAGAAACTCTTGCGCGTCGTATTCCAGCACCCCTCACCGTCCTGGCCGGGAAACTGCGTCTGGAAGGTCATCGAGCCGGAGTCATCGACCGCCATGATGAAGGCGGGCGCGGTCTGCACCTGGTTGTTCATCGGTGCCTGTGCCAGAACACCCTGCGCCTGTGCGGCAATCAGTGTGTTGTAGACCACCAGGGCCACGCCAAGCGACGTGACAGCGGAGGCGGCGGTAATCCATTTGAATCTGCGCGATGCCATGGCCGCGTCCTCAGAGCTTGAAAATGGTGTCGATGACCGACGACGACGTCGGGCTGGCCGGGTTGTCGGCGGAGAAGGCCGTGATCTGGTAGCTGGAGGTCGCCGTGTCGATGGTTCCCCCCATTTTGTTCGAATTGCCCGCCGAGTCGCCCCCACAGGAATCAATGCGGCGCACCTTGACCTCCGGCGCTGCGGTAACGCTGCGCGCCCGTCCCCACTCGACAGCATCGAATGCGGCGCAGTCCAGGCTCACCGCGGACTCGGAGAACAGGCTTCCCGCAGGCAATGCGGTGCGATTGAAGATGGCCGCGGTGGTAGCTTCGGCACTGCGGACGGCACCTTCGGTATTCTGGAAGGAGACGTTGACCGCACGGTAATTGGACGCCATCTTTTCCTGCATGCCTGCCACCTGCATGCCGGCGATGCCGAGCAGGGCCAGCAGGATCAGCATGATCAACGCCACGTACAGCACTGCGCCACGTTGGCCGCGCGGGCCGGACCAAGCTCGAATGATCTTCACGGTAGCCATGCTCAGTTCCCGAAGAGGCGATTGCGCAGCGCGATGCTGGCTTCGTAGGTGGTGCGGTAGCGGCCATCGGTGACCGCGCTGGCGTTGTAGGTGGTGCCCAGCGTGCCCAGGGCGGAAACGGCATCGGCTTGGGTCACGCTGGATGCCCCGGGACTACGCAGCACCAGCCCGACCTGGACCATGCCCACCCGGCGCCATTCCCCGGCACCTGCGGCATTGGTCTGGGTGGTAACGGCAGAAGCCGTCTTCTGCGTGGTGATGTTGCCGATCGGCAGTGAGCCTTTGCTGATGTTGGTGACCGTGTCCTGTCCGAACAGCAATTGCATGTTTTCGACCCCCTCGACCAACTCCTCGTTGACCGCGTAGGCCCCCGCCGAGTTACCGCGCGCGCGCCGCAGCCCGGGCTGCTGGGTAGCCGCATTGATGCCCACGTAATAGACCAGCGATTCGGCTCGGTAAACCATGGTGGGCGCCTGGGGGGCCGGCACGAAACGCGACAGGTTCGCGCCGGTGGCAGTGACGGTGTTGCCGCTGACGCTGCCACGAAACACCTCGGCCCCGCCGCAGTCGGCGATGCCGAACAAGGTCGGTGCGGCGACGCCGTTCTCGGT
>NZ_QAIW01000331.1:18319-20017 GCF_003061285.1 Stenotrophomonas sp. HMWF003
CGGAGCACCAGGATGTCGCTTCCGGGCATCGGAGCCGGCGCCAGGGCGGCAATGGCAGCGGGCAGGTTGGCCGGGATCGACCCACCACCAGCGACCAGCGTATTGCCAGGCGCGGTGCCCGGCGCCTCGTATCCCTGCACGCTCACATTGAAGTCCAGCGGCGAGCCGTTGCCGGGGGTTGCCCCGGTGCTGATTCGTGGCGAGCCTAGCTCACGCACGATATGGCCCTGGTCGTTGACGCAGCCCATATGGCCGGCCATACGCACATCGCGCTCCAGGAAATCCAACGCGAACCGGCCGTTCTCCTGGACCCGGGCAACACCCTCGGACAGCCGGGACGCCGCCTGCGAGGCAATGAATACCTGGATCACGCCAAGCATCAGCAGCAGGCCGATGACCATGGCGATCATCAGCTCCACCAACGACAAGCCGGCCTGACGCATCCTGATCATGCTGGAAGGGCTCATAGCTGGGTGACCAAGCCGAACGTTGTCGGGGTATTGGGATTGGCCGGATCCCAGCGGTCGTCCGACCAGGTGATGGCCACCGTGGCCACCCCATTCACCAAGGTCACCGTGGCGCCGGCGTTGGCGCCCAGCGCCTTGACCACCTGGCACTGCCAGCGCGTGACGTTGTCGTTGATCGTGAGCGCATCGCCGGTCGTGCGCGTGCAGGCTGTCGTCGTGGCAGACTTGCTGCCAGGCGCGAACGTTGCGTTGGTGTACCACGCCGACTGGATGCGGTTGCTGCGCATTAACTCGGTCATGTCGTAGGCCAGGTTGGTCGCCTGCGTCCGGTAGTTCGCACTCTGCACAAAGCGCACACTCATGGTCTGCAGCATGGCAAAGCCGAGCAGGCCAAAGGCCAGCACGACGATGGCGATCAGCACTTCAAGCAGGGTGAAGCCGCCCTGGTGGTTGCGACGGGCGGGAATATGACGACGTTTCATGGACAGGCTCCCTTGGCGCTGCTGATCTGGCCTGAGGCATTGACGGTAAGGGTACGCAGAAGCTGTTGGCTGCCGCACTTGTCCGGGCGCATCACCACGGACTGGTCAGCTCCGGCGCGGCGCCGCCCCCGCGCATCGAAGGCGATCACTGCCGCAGGCCCCTGGATGACCAAGCCGTTGCCAATCTTGTTGAAACGCAGGACCGTTTCACCCGAGGTGAACGTACCGCTCTTGTCGGTATCGGCGAAGGCCATCATGCCGCCCCCCCAGTTGCCATCGCAGCTGTTACCGCTGGTACTACCGCAGACACCGCCGCCATGGTTGTTGCGCACCGCCTCGCTGCGCGCAAGATTGACCAGGCCCAGCAGCTCGTTGTGGCCTGCGGCCACCCGATTAGACCGAATGGTGCTCTGGAAGCTCGGGTAGGCGATCGCAGTCAGGATGGCAACCACCGCGACGGTGACCATCAGTTCGATCAGTGTGAAACCCTTGGATGGGCGCATGGACATGGAACGCTCCCCAGCGTGATGTGACAGACGATGGACGCCGCGCCGCCTGCCAGCAAGGGGCGGCAGGATGAACGGTCATCCGGGGGCGACAGGCGTCAAGGCGTTGACGCCACAGGGGGGTTGGGCGGTGGGCTGTGCCCTGCCCGCCCACCCCGTACCCCGGCCCTCAGGCCGGGGTCGCAGGCTCAGGCCAGCACTTTGTAGCAGGGCTGGTACTCACCGGAGATCTTCATCCGGCGC
>NZ_QAIW01000032.1:0-6982 GCF_003061285.1 Stenotrophomonas sp. HMWF003
CCCACGCACAGCACATTGGGCAGGTGCAGGAAGTCCCGCGCGGTCTGCGCGCTGATCCCACCGGTCGGGCAGAAGCGCACGTCGCCGAACGGCCCGTTCCACGCCGACAGCATCGCCGCGCCACCGGCCTGCACCGCCGGGAAGAACTTGAAGGTATCCAGGCCGTGCTCCAGGCCCAGCATCAGCTCGGACGAGGTGGCCACGCCGGGCAGGAACGGCAGGTCGGTGTCGCGCGCGGCCGCATACAGGCGCGGGGTGGCACCAGGCGATACCGCAAAGCGCCCGCCCACCTGCTTGACCTGCTCCATCTGCGCGGCGGTCAGCACGGTGCCGGCGCCCACCACCGCGTCGGGCACGGCCTCGACCATGGCCTTGATCGCCTCCATCGCAACCGGGGTGCGCAGGGTCACCTCGATCACCGGCAAGCCACCGTTGAACAGGGCGCGCGCCACTTCAACGGCATCGTCGATGTTCTCCGGGGTGAACACCGGAATCACCGGGGCCAGTTTCAGGACTGCACGTACACGTGGATCAGCGCCGGACATCGAATCGCTCCTCGCCCGTCAGGGCCATCACGTCAGCCTCGCTGACAGGGTTGAAGTCGCCCGGGATCGAGTGCTTGAGGCAGGCCGCAGCCAGGCCGAAGCGCACGATCGCCTCCGGTGCGAAGCCGCGCATCATGCCATGCAGGATGCCGGCGGCGAAGGCATCGCCGCCGCCGATGCGGTCCACGATGCCCACCATCTCGCGGGTCGGGGCCACCGCGCGCGTGCCGTCGCGGCCGAGCAGCATCGCGCCCAGCGCGTGGTTGTCCACGCTGTGCGGGGTGCGCTGGGTGCAGGCCATCCACTGCAGCCGCGGGAAGGCGGCAAACGCCTGCGCGGCCGCAGCGTCCACGCGATCGGCGGGGTACGGGTGCGGAAACTCCCCGCCCAGCACCACGCCGATGTCGCGGTAGTCGGCAAACAGCACGTCGGCGCAGGCGAACAGCGCGCGCAGGATGGCCGGCGCGTCGCCCTGCCAGCGCGCCCACAGGGACGGCCGGAAGTTCCCATCGAAGGACACCCGTACGCCACGCGCGCAGGCGGCCTGCGCCGCAGCCAGCGTGGCCTGGGCCATGGCCGGGTTCAGCGCCGGGCTGACCCCGGACAGGTGCAGCCAGTCGGCGCCGTCCAGCAGCGCGTCCCAGTCGTAGTCGGCGGCGGTGCCGCTGGCGAACGCCGAGTCGGCGCGGTCGTAGACCACTTCGCTGGCGCGCTGCACCGCGCCGGTGGTGAGGAAGTACAGGCCCATGCGGCCGGGCCGGACCTGCACGTGGCCGGTGTCCACCCCATGCCGGCGCAGCTCGCCGCTGACGAACCGGCCCAAGGGGTTGTCCGGCAACGTGCTGACCATCGCCACCGCATGGCCCAGGTGGGCCAGCGACACGCCCACGTTGGCCTCCGCACCACCGGGATGCACCGCCAGCTGCGCGCTCTGCAGCAGCAGCTCGCGGCCCGGTGCGCTCATGCGCAGCAGCAACTCTCCGAAACAGACAACACGACTCATGGCGGTGGATCCTTGTGAAAGCGAGGGCGCGTGCGGCGGCACCCGGATGGAATGGCTAGCGGTGTCATTCTAGCCATGGACGGCCGTGCGTCTACCGCGCCGAATGTCGAAAGCTTTGTCCCGCAAGCCTCCGGGGGACATTGAAAATCTGTTGCGCTGCAAGATGCTCCTTCTGGAACGGGCTGTTAACGTCCGCCCTGACCAGCGGTGTCATTGCACTGACATGTCGCCGGATAGCTGTTTCATGTAGCACCTTGGGAGAGGGAAAACATGCAATCTCGAAACATCCAGAAAAAGACACCGGTTACCATGCTTGCCCTGTCGATCGGCCTGGCGCTGAGTGGTACCGCGCTGGCCCAGGAAGCCCCTACCGACCTGGACACCGTCACCGTGACCGGCTACCGCGCCAGCGTCGAGAAGGCGCTGGACATCAAGCGCGGCGAAGCCGGCGTGGTCGATGCCATCGTCGCCGAGGATATCGGCAAGTTCCCGGACCTCAACCTGGCCGAGTCGCTGCAGCGCATTCCGGGCGTGGTCATCACCCGTGAAGCCGGTGAAGGTCGCAACATTTCCGTGCGTGGCCTCGGCCCGGACTTCACCCGCGTGCGCATCAACGGCATGGAAGCGCTGACCACCGTCGGCGCCGGCGACCAGAGCGGCGGCACCAACCGCGGCCGCGGTTTCGATTTCAACGTGTTCGCCTCGGACCTGTTCTCGCAGATGGTGGTGCGCAAGACCGCCTCGGCCGAGGTCGAGGAAGGGTCGCTGGGCGCCACCGTGGACCTGCGCACCGCGCGCCCGTTCGACTACGACGGCTTCACCTTCGCCGCCAGCGGCCAGGCCGGCTACAACGCCATGGCCGAAAAGGCCGACCCGCGACTGGCGGCCCTGATCTCAAACACCTTTGCCGACGGCACCTTCGGTGCGTTGCTGTCGGTGGCCTATTCCGAGCGCCAGGCGCTGGAAGAAGGCTCCAACACCGGGCGCTGGGCCAATGGCCCCAGCAACGGCAACTTCGCCCTCAGCCCGGCCTTCCCGGCCGCGCGCAGTGCCGACGTCTACCACCCGCGCTTCCCGCGCTATGTGCAGCTGGAACACCAGCAGGAACGTCTGGGCATCACCGGCTCGCTGCAGTGGAAGCCCAGTGACGCCACCGAGATCTCGCTGGACGCGCTGTATTCCAAGATCGACGCCACCCGCGACGAGCACTACATCGAAGCCATTTCCTTCAGCCGCAACCGTGATACCGGCAATCCGCGCCGCCCCGAGCGCGACGGCAAGCCGACGATGGTGGTCCGCAATGGCGAGATCCGCAACAACGCGCTGGTCTACGGCGAGTTCGACAACGTGGACATCCGCACCGAGAACCGCCACGACGAGTGGAGCACCGAGTTCAAGCAGGCCAGCCTCAACTTCGATCATCGTTTCAGCGACGCGTTCTCGATCAACGGCAGGGTGGGCGCCTCGCGCTCGGCGCACGAAAACCCCGTGCAGACCACCATCATCATGGACAAGTACGACGTTGACGGGTACAGCTACGACTACCGTGGCAACAGCCGTGCGCCGATCCTGAACTACGGGATCAACCCGACCGATCCCAACGGCTGGGAGCTGGCCGAAATCCGTCTGCGCCCGCAGTACGTGGACAACGATTTCGACACCGCCGAAGTCAACTTCAACTGGAACATCAGCCCCGGTTTCCGCCTCAAGGGCGGCGTGCTGGCCAAGAACTACACCTTCAGCACGGTGGAGCTGCGTCGCAACAGCGAAGTGGCCGTGCCAACCTTTGCCGACGGCACCCGCATCGTGTCGCCGGACCTGACCAGCCAGGCCGGTCTGAAGGGCATCTCCGGTTCGCCGTCCAACTGGGTGGTGCCCAACCTGGATGCCATTGCCGACGCGCTGGACATCTACAGCAACACCGGCACCTTCGCCGTTGCACCCCGCGCCAACAACAGCCGCAGCGTGGAAGAGAAGGACCGCGGCATCTGGCTGATGGGTGAGTTCTCCACCGACCTGGGATCCATTCCACTGTCGGGCAACTTCGGTGTGCGCTACGTGCAGACCGAGCAGACCTCCAGTGGCGCGGCCACCGTGGCCGGCGCGCTGGTACAGGCCACCACCAACCGCAAGTACAACGACACCCTGCCCTCGTTCAACCTGGTGGCGGAAGTCGCCCCGGACTTCCTGATCCGCCTGGGCGCGGCCAAGGTGATGAGCCGTCCCGGGCTGGGCAACCTGACGCCGGGCGTCACCGTGGCGGTGGCTGGCGGCGCACGGACCGTGGCCGGTGGCAACCCGAACCTGGATCCGTTCCGCGCCACCAACGTGGACATGAGCTTCGAGTGGTACTTCAACGAAGGCGCCATGGCCGGCATCGGCCTGTTCTACAAGGACATCGAATCGTTCGTGCAGACCACCCGCGAAGTGCGTCCGTACTCCAGCAGCGGCCTGCCGGCCAGCCTGCTCGACGGCACCGGTGCGTCGGTCAACGATGACTTCACCTTCACCATTCCGCTCAACACCCCGGGCGGCGAACTGTACGGCGTCGAGGCCAACTACACCCAGCCCTTCACCTTCCTGCCGGGCAAGTGGTCCAACCTGGGCGTGCAGTTGAACTACACCTGGGTGGACACCAGCATCCAGTACGTCAACGGCGCCGGTGTGCCGGTGATGAAGAACCAGCTTACCGGCACCTCGAAGAACGCCTGGAACGCCACGCTGTTCTACGAAGGTGAGGTGTGGTCGGGCCGGGTATCGGCAACCAACCGCAGCGACTACCTCACCCAGGCCCCCGGCCAGGAAACCGGCTTCAACGAGAACGGTTACCACGGCATGACCGGCACCACCGTGCTGGACGCCTCCCTGCGCTACCGCATCAGCGACCAGCTGGAACTGAGCCTGGAAGGCATCAACCTCACCAACGAGGCGTCCGACGAGTGGGTGTACTCGCCGAGCACCGGCGAGCTGCCGCTGCAGTACACCGAGAGTGGCCGCCAGTTCCTGCTCGGCGTGCGCTACAAGTTCTGATTCACCGGCAGGACCCAGCGGCGGCGTGAGCGATCACGCCGCCGGCTGCGCGCGCCGCCGTCGTTGCCATCCACGCCCTACCTGCATGCAGCCACGCTGCTGCGGCGCAAGATGCCGCCGCGTGAAGGGTTTGTTACGTTTCGGATGGCCAACGGTGTCACAGCGGCACATGCGCGACAGACGCTCCGGGGGAGGCCGGACGTCCATGACTCATCACCATCACGCTCGCATGGCGGCGCACCCTGGAAGGAAACACACGATGGATCGACCGTTCCCCCGTAAAAAGACACCGGTTACCTTGCTCGCAGTGGCCATCGCGTTCGCCCTGCAGGGCACCGCCGGCATCGCCGCGGCCCAGCAGACACCGGAAGCCGCCGCCGCACTCAACGCAGTCGACCTGGACAAGGTCGAGGTCAAGGCCACCTACCGCGAAAGCCTGCAGCAGTCGCTGGATGAGAAGCGCTACAGCGTCGAGCAGGTCGATGCGATCTACGCCGAAGACATCGGCAAATTTCCCGATCTGAACCTGGCCGAGTCGATGCAGCGCATTGCCGGTGTGTCGATCGACCGCGAAGGCGGCGAAGGCCAGCAGATCTCCGTGCGCGGCCTGGGTTCGGACTTCACCCGCGTGCGCATCAATGGCCTGGAAGCGCTGTCCACCGCCGGCAGCGGCACCACCGGGGTCAACCGCAGCCGCGGCTTCGACTTCAACACCTTCGCCTCCGAGCTGTTCAGCCGGGTCAAGATCAGCAAGACCCAGTCGGCGCAGACCGACGAAGGCTCGCTGGGCGCCACCGTCGACCTGCGCGGTTCGCGCCCGTTCGACTTCGAGGGTTTCCAGGCATCGCTCGGCGGCCAGTACGGCTACAACGAGCTGTCCAGGAACAAAGACCCGCGGATCTCCGGGCTGATCAGCAACACCTGGGCCGACGGTCGCTTCGGTGCGCTGATGTCGGTGGCCTACAGCAAGCGCACCATCTTCGAGGAAGGCTACAACCCGGTCCGCTGGGAGCACGGCAACTACCGCAACTCCAACCAGAGCACCGCGGCCAACAACGGTACGTACGGCTTCTGCAGCCCGGCCGGCTACGACCCGCAGACCCCGCGCAACCCGCTGGCCAATGAAACCGCCGCCGGCGTGGGCAGCGCCGCCAACCAGGCGCGCAGCAACGGCTGGGGCAGCTACGGTATCGATGCCACCCACTGCGGCCCCGGCCTGGACCGGCCCGCCGCCACGGCGGACAACATTGCCGCCTACGAAACCGCGACCAACGCGTGGATCCCGCGCTACCCGCGCTATGTGCGCACCGAACACGAGATCGAACGCCTGGGCGTGACCGGCGCGCTGCAGTTCAAGGTCAGCGATGACACCCAGTTGAACCTGGACATGCTGTATTCCAAGCTCGACAAGGACGTGCGCGAAGACTCCATCGGCGCCAACCTGCATCGCACCGCGCAGTACGGCGGCAAGACCCAGATCGTGGTGCGCGAGGCGCAGGCCGATGCGCAGAACCGCCTCACCTACGGCGTGTTCGACAACGTGGACTTCCGCACCGAATCCACCGCGATCGAAGAAAGCACCGCGTTCAAGCAGTTCAGCCTGAACCTGGAACACCGCTTCAACGACGCGGTGCGGCTGGACGCGGTGGTGGGTCATTCCGCGTCGAACTACGAACGGCCGGTGTTCTCGATGGTCAGCTTCGACAACAGCAACCTGGACGGCTTCGTGCTGGACATGCGCAACGGCAAGGTGCCGGCGATGTCCTTCCCGTTCGATCTCAGCGCCGTGGACAACTGGCAGTGGCTGGGCTACGGCAGCACGCCGGTCAACGCCAACGGCACCGCGCGCGGCGGCAACATCAGCGAAGTGCGGCTGAACCCGCAGTACGTCGACAACGCCTTCGACACGGCCAAGGTGGACCTCACCTTCGTCATCACTCCCACCTTCACCCTGCGCGGCGGTCTGGCCTACAAGGACTACGACATGAGCACGCAGGAGTACCGCAACATCAGTTACGGCCGGTTGTCGCAGGCGCTGCCGGACGGCGTCACCGTGGGTGACCTCAGCAGCTCGCTGAGCGGGTTCGGCAAGGGCATGGACGGCAGCCTGCCCAACGCGTGGCTGGTGCCGGACTTCAAGCAGATCGCCAACCTGCTGGACATCTACTGCAACTGCAACACCGGCACCCTGGGCGGTGACTACCGGCTGGCCAGCGTCGGCCACTTCGGCGCGTCCAACAACAATTTCGACGTCAACGAAAAGAGCTACGGCAGCTACCTGCAGCTGGACTTCAACACCGACCTGCTGGGTCGCGCGTTCCGCGGCAATCTTGGCGTGCGCTACGTGCAGACCCGCATTACCGCCGATGGCTATGCGCCATGCACGGCCGCCAGTGCCAACGAC
>NZ_QAIW01000003.1:0-9017 GCF_003061285.1 Stenotrophomonas sp. HMWF003
CCGATGGCGAGCCGTTCTCGCGCCTGGCCATGCCCGTGCTGGACTGCAACCTGGCCGGCATGATCAACCCGTTCCGGGTAAAGAAGCCCAAGAATTCGCTGCGCGCGATGTTTTTGCCCACCGGCTTGTACGTGGCCATTCCCACCAGCGTCAAGGTCGGCGGCCCGCCCACCGTGTCGTGGACGGCGATGGCCTTCCGCGCGGCATTCGCCGGGCTGGGCAAGCTGCGCAAGACCGACTTCTTCCGCAAGAAGATGGATGCCTTCGCCGCGTGGCGCCGAGGCAAGTGGGGGCACCTGCCCTCGGGCACGCTCAAGTGCAGGATCCTGCGGGCCGAGCCGGTGGACATCCGCGACGGCAGCGTGTCGGTCAGCCACGAAGACTTCAGCATCCCCGGCCGCCTGCCGCTCAGCTGGCGCCGCGTGTACGCCTCACGCCATGCCCAGCGCACCGGCGCCTGCGGTTACGGCTGGCAGACCCCGGCCGACATCGCGCTGGCGCTGTCGGCCGACGGCAGCGCCTGGCTGTCCGGCCCGGACGAGGTGGCCTTCTTCCCCGAGCTGCCGCGCCGCGACGGCATGGACGCGGCCACCCTGGACTTCGTGGACGGCGCGCGCCTGTGGCGCGACAACGGCCAGTGGATCGTGCGTTTCAAGGGCGGCCTGCAGTACCACTTCGACGCCACGCCGGCCGCCGGCGTGGCGGTGCTGCCGCACGAGCGCAGCCTGCCCATCGAGCGCATCGAAGACCGCTGCGGCAACCACTGGCGTTTCGAGCGCCGCGACGGCCACCTGGTGCGCATCGTCGAAAGCGGCGTGGACGGCCTGCAGGGCCGCTTCATCGAGGTGGACGCGCGCCAGGGCCACATCGACCGCCTGCAGCTGCACGACCCGGCCAGCGGCCTGAACCACCTGCTGGTGAGCTACCGCTACGCCAACGGCGACCTGATCGCCGCAGTGGACCCGCTGGATGCCCCGCGCACCTTCGGGTACCAGCAGCACTACATGGTGCGCCACACCGATCGGGTTGGCCTGTCGTTCTATTACGCGTTCGATGCGCAGTGGCGCGTGGTGCATTCCTGGGGCGACGGCGGCCTGTACGACTACCACTTCGACTACGACGCACTGCTGCACGAAACCCGCATCACCGACTCACTGGGCCATGTCAGCCTGGTCAAGTTCGACGAAAACCGCCTGCCGCTGTGCGAGATCGACCCGCTCGATGGGGTGACCATCTTCGAGTACGACGACTTCGGCCGCACCGTGGCGGTGACCGATCCGGAGGGGCTGCGGACCGGGTTCGAGTATGACGAACGGGGGAACCTGGTGGTGCTGGTGCGCGCCGATGGCACCAGCCTGCAACAGCAGTTCGACGACAACGACCAGCTGCTGGCCGTGACCGACCCGGACGGCAACACCTGGCAGCAGCAGTACGACGCCCGCGGCCTGCTGATCGAGCAGACCGACCCGCTGCAGGCCAGCACCCGCTACGCCTACGACGCCCATGGCCTGCTGCAGGCCCAGACCAACGCGCGCGGCGCGGTCACCGGTGTGGCCTACGACCGGCATGGGCTGGTGGCGGTGGTGCGGGACCCGCTGGGCCATGAGAGCCGCTTCGAGCATGACCCGCTGGGTCGCCTGCAACGCCAGGTGGACCCGCTCGGCCAGGCCACGGTGTACACCTACGACGCCAAGGGCCGGCTGCTGGCCGTGCTCGCCACCGACGGCACCGGCGTACGCTGCGAATACGACGCCGAAGACCAGCTCATCACCTACCTGGACGAGGCCGGTGCGCGCACCCGCCTGCAGTACGTGGGCATCGGCCAGATCGGCAAGCGCCTGCAGGCCGATGGCCAGGTGGTGGAGTACCGCTACGACACTGAAGAGCAGTTGGTGGCGGTGATCAACCAGCGGGGCGAAACCTACACGCTCACCCGCGACCCGCTCGGCCGCATCGTGGAAGAGGTGGACTACTGGGGACAGGCACGCCGCTACGAGTACGACGCGGCCGGGCGCCTCACCGCCACCCTGGACCCGCTGGGTCAGCGCATCCGGTTTGCCACCGACAAGATGGGCCGCATCACCGCCAAAACGCTGCCGGATATCCGCCAGCCGGGGCGACAGGTCAAGGAAACGTTCGAGTACGACAAGCGCGGCCAGCTCATCGCGTTGCGCAACCCGCACCGGCACGCCACCCGCCGCTTCGACCCGCTGGGCCAACTGCTGGAAGAACTGCAGGACGGCTTCCGCGTGGGGTACGCCTACGATGAAGTGGGCAACCGCATCCAGCGCCAGACCGGCGCCGGCAACACCGTGGCCTTCGCCTACGACCTGCGCGACCAGTTGATCGAAGTGGGCATCAACGACGAAGCGCCCATCACCCTGGAGCGTGACGCGCTGGGCCGCACCACCCGCGAGCAGCTGAGCGCGCACGTGGAGCGCCGTTTCGAGTACGACGCGCGCAACCTGCTCACCGCGCAGACCGTCCTGCGCGATGCGTCACCGTTGTTCGACACCCGCTACGACTACGACCGCACCGGCAACCTCACCCGCCGCCAGGACAGCGCGCAGGGCGTGGACGAATACCGCTACGACGCGATAGGCCGGCTGCTGGCTCACACCGATCCGAAGGGCGTGCTGCACCCGTACTACAACGACCCGGCCGGCGACCGCCTGCGCACCGAAATCCGCGAAGTGCGCATGCGCAAGGTGGCCGGTGGTGACGACCAGGCAGAGCTGCTCTGGACACGCGAGGGCACCTACCAGGGCGTCCACTATGTGTTCGACCGCGCCGGCGACATGGTGCGCAAGGGCAGCCCGGGCGGCGACGACGCCAGCGACCTGGAACTGATCTGGGACGCCAACCATCGACTGGCCGAGAGCCGGCGCGGCGGGAAGAGCACGCACTACGGCTACGACCCGTTGGGGCGACGGGTGTTCAAACGCAATCCGGACGAGACCACGTGGTTCTTCTGGGATGGCGACGCGCTGCTGGGCGAGGTGAAGCAGGCCAACGACGCTGAAGAGGCCGCGCCGGTGTGGGTGGACAACGTGGCCAGCCTGATCGAGGTGAAGCGACGGCAGCGGCGGTTGGGGAAGCTGCATGAGGGGGTTCGGGAGTATGTGTATTACCCGGGGTCGTTTGTGCCGCTCTCGCTCATTGTTGGAGACAACGTTGCACTTCGTCAGATGGCTGCCCCCAATCAAGTTTTACATCAAGGTGGCCGTGACTCCAGTGACTCTGCGACGGACACACTAGGGGATAGGCAGCCCGCCGTGCCGCCCGCGCGGCCTTCGATTGACGATCGCAAGCGCGCAGCGACTGCAAGGCAGGAACGGCGCTCCGGCTTTGGCGGGCTTGGCGCGACGACGCTTGGAATGAGCGCTCCTTCTCAGCGCGAAGCGGCAAGCGGTGACCGCGCCCGCTCACTGCTGGGCTCAGGGAAGCTGGGTGCGTTGGGCCTCGGCACGATGAACAAGGCAGTATTTGCATCGGCCCCGCCACCTTCTTCCGTAGAGCTGGAAATTCCACCTGATGCGTTGGCCGGATACTCAAAAGACGGGGGGGTGCCCGATGGTCAGGCGCCAGAAGGAGGGGTTCCTGAGCGAACTTCGCTACTCGCCGCAAGTCAGGTGGGAAGGGGGGTGCACTACTTCCACCTCATGCCAAATGGATGTCCAGAGCGAATTCTGAGTACGGCCGGGTCCATCGTATGGGAGGGGCGCCTGGGGGCATGTGGACAGGTGGAGACAGCTTTTGCGCCTAGTATCGAGAACAACTTACGGTTGCAGGGACAGTATTTCGATAGCGAAACAGGCTTGAACTACAACCGAAATAGATACTACGACCCCCAGGTTGGCTCCTACGCATCCAAGGATCCTTTAGGGATATTTCCGTCCGAAAACATCTACGATTACGCACCCAATGCCCTTGGTTGGATTGATCCGCTGGGTCTGGCTCGTCGCGGCAATCAGGCGACACAGACTCATATGGATCAAGTCCGGGATGCTTTTATCCGGGATAATCCAAGCTTCGATCTTGTTGCAGGTGGACGGGATGCAGCATCCGGCTTAGACATCCCCGAGGAATTCATCAAGCCTCTCACGCCGGGAAGAAAGGGAGGGACTTATCCCGACATGACTTTCATTGATCGAACATCCGGCAGGACGGTCCGCGTTCAAACGGTGGACAAAGGGGGGTTCTTCGGCGGAATGTCCCGGCGTGAACTTACGAACGCGGGAAGGCTTTCAAATCAGAGAATAAATGACACAATACTCACAGTCGTGAAGGGGGCTGGGTTGAAGCCGGGCTCCCTTGATGTGAGCAATATCGGCGCCGGAATACATTGCAGAACGTAAGCAGGGTGACAAGTGGCTAACTCGAAAATGATTCAGCAGTGCGTGTTCATGACTTCTCTGGATGAGCGTGAATTCGCTGGTGCGCTCTTGGCAGCGCGTCCATCGGTAAGATTCATTGACATGCTGCAGCAGCCGGATACTAACCAGCCGAAGTATAGGTGTCGCATAGATGAGTGCGGTGGCGCTCACGTAACTATCGTGGATTCATCTATAGTTTCTGAAGATTATTTCCATAAAAATTATGTGAGGGATCATCCATCTGGAAAAGGATGGATTTACGCATTGGTCGGATCAGGCCTTGTGAGTCTTCTAAGGTCGAGAGCTGCAGACTTCCTGCAAGGTTCTATCCTCAATGGCGAGTTGCGAGCTTCGATTCCTACAGGTGACGAGGCTTCCGAGGTATTCGTGGCAATCGTCCTTCGTGAAGCAAAGGCGCGCGGAGGGAAGGTCGTATCAATAGATACAAGTACGGGTGAGCGCGGTACGAAGGCTGATCGGAAATTTATTGTTTGGCCAGACGCGGCACAGAGATTTGATGGCACGAATGGCGCCTATCTGGCTAACGGCGTACATGCAGTTTTTGTTCCCAAGGCTAGTGGGATATAGTTTCTCTGAGTGCATGATCTTTAGTGCTGGTGGTCTGCGGCAGACAGATTGAGTAGACAGGGCGACGACAGCGCGTGCCCGTCTGCAGTGCCTGTGCATCGGCTCACTCGGAAATCGTTTGCGGGTAGCGAGATCTAAAGGAAATGGCCGATGCTTGCTAAAGAAGTTCGCGGCAGGTGGCAGGTCAAGCAGGTGAGGCTGGTCGAGAAGAATCTCGACGATGCTGCGAAGTTGCTCAAGATGGGGCCAATGCCGGAATCGCCCTTTGGCCTCACCGAGATGGGTATGGCTGACTATCGCGGGGTGACCCTCGCTGAGCCGGTGCGTTACCTGAAAGTAGGCAATGTCGATTTCTCTGACGTCCAGTTCAAAAAGGGTGCCAGCATCAACGAATCGGAGCTGGATGGATGTCGCCTTGATCGGATCGACATGCGTAGCGTTTTTGTGAGGCGTAGCTTCAGTGACTGCAGCTTTGTCAAAGCGAGGCTCTCGGGCGCAAGGCTGGGCGGAGAATTCGTGCGCTGCGACTTCACCGGGGCTAACCTATCCAAGTCATTCGCCACGGACTGTAAGTTCACGGGATGCAACTTCGCCGGTGCGACACTGTCCGATGTGCATTTCATCAGCTGCACGTTCGAGGACTGTGACTTCTCGGACGTCAAGCTGTTCACTGGATCCGTCGCCGGCAGCAAGTTCCTGGGCGGAACCTCGATGGACCAATTGGCGGGCTGTATCACCGAGAATGTAGTGATTCGGTGACACGGCCACCTGGAACGAGTGCGGTGCTTGTTGTCCAACGTACGCTGGGGGCTTCATGGAAGTATCGCTGACCGCCCGGTTGGGCGGTCCCGAGGTCGGCATCCTGTTTCTTGCAGGCGTAGTTCATGCTCGCAAGCGTTTGAAAGCCGCAATGGGCGGGGTTTCCTTGGTCGGCCTTGATGCTATGGATATCACGCTGCACATCGGCGGTAGCATCACCGACATCTCCCCTGCAGAGCCGAGTGTTGATGCACGCTATTTCAAGCAGCAACGGCGCCTGAAGATCTTCGTGAGCATACCGAGTGCGGAGGCCCAGGCGTCGCCTCAAGAGGACGTTGGCCGGAGGGTGACGGAATGGCTGGTGCATGGCCTCGAGAGCGTAGTTCTGCCGCGAAGTGCAGCTGGCATGACGCTCGGCCCGGTACTGAGTGCGTTTCGGCGAGATTTGAAGACGGAAGATGTCAATGGTTTGGTGGACTTGGTCTGCAAGTCATTTCGGCCCGCGCTGCTGGACTTGTTTAGAGGTGGCGAGAGCTTCTATTACTGCACCTTCGTCGTGACCGGGGAAGGCCACGCGCCATTCCTTTCAGCTTGGTCTGAAGAGGCGCTTGCAAGGGCAGTGGACGAGAGTGGCGAAGGCCCAGAGGTAGCTGCGGATCTGAGGTGGTCGTATGCAGATTCTCCATACGTTGACTTTGGAAGCGAATACACTGAAAAGCTTCGCGCGCCCTTCCTCGCCAGGCCGAGCCTACAAGAGCTCGGTGTCGATGAGTGGGAAAAAGAGATCGAGCTCCGTATGGATGCTGTAGAGCAGGCCGCACGCCAGTTGGATGCAGAGGGCGCATTCGGCGCAGGCCAGCGTCGCAGCAGGCTCCTTGTCGCAGTGGAGAGCATGCCTCCAGTACCTTCCAACGTTGACCGGGTGGCTCGGCTGAACGACACCAATTCGGACATCTTCAAGCAGTGGTTGGAAGAGGCTGCAGAAGTGGATGGTTGAATGGCCGAAATGACGAAAAAGAAGATCAAGATTGCCGTTGGTGACGTGTTTGCAATTCCACTTCCGTCTGGCGGGTATGGGGTGGGGCGCCTGATACACATCTCAGACAGGTGGCGCCTTGCGCAGTTCTTCGCGCTTAGGCTGGATGCTCCAGAGCTCTCAGCGTCGCTTCTCGATTTCGGTGACGTGCTGCCAGTTCACAACATAGTTACGTTGCGTACTGAAGAAGGCGCGTGGCCCGTTCTGAAGCGGGGTATGCTCGAAGCTTTGCCAGACCCTGACTCACTGATCTTCTATCGAGTGCTGTCTGCCCAGCGAACGTACTTGAAATTGAATGGCGAGATTGTTCCTGCGTGCCCCTCTGAGGGCTGCTCGTCTTCCATGCCTCAGTTCGCGGAGTACGTGGCGGAGCAGTTGGACGAGCGCCTGTCCACATTACAGGGCGTACATATGCAGCTAGTCCGTTTTGATTCTCAAGGCCCTTTCTAAGTAAGGCGATGAAGAGATTCTGCTTGTGGCTCCGCTTGCAGCGCCCAGAAGCCGTAAAGATGGTTGGAAGGGCGGGATTGCTTAACCAAGAGCGTTTGGCTTCATCAGGGATTGAGTGTCCAAAGGCAAAAGTTTTAAATTCGAGGGGGTATTATGTTTGAATTGGATGAGCTTGAGAGAAGATACTTTGAGGTAAACTCAAATTGTGATAAATACCTGTCTAAATACACATCCTGTATATCGCCAGATCTGAATAGAACTGTAATAAGCAAAGGTGCTTTATATAACCTGCGGCCTTATGAGATTGAGCGGAATGGGTTTAAAAAAGGCAGGAAACTTAATAAATTACCGTCATCCATAAAAAATGCACACGTTTACTATTTTGATAACTTGGATCGGATAGTATTGGTTGAAATATATGGACAATCTGAAAATATAATTAATAGAGAGTGCTGTGTATACGGTGATAATTGTGTTGAACGTCTGTATTTCACAAGTGCAGGGACATTGAGAAATATATCTTTGTCATTCTTTGATGACTCAATAGTCAAAAGAGATATAAATTGGGGAAGATATGGATGTAGCATATCTGACTACATATATAATGACTCTATTTTAGAAATAATAACCGTGCGCCAGAAGGAGCATGCAGACCCTTCATTCTCTGAATTTGATGTCGTCTTTAAGTATAAGGGCAATGAACTGGAAAGTATTACGAATGTTTTCCCTAACGGCTATCAAGAAAAGCGATTTTCATAGCCGTAAATAAAGTAAGCCGGGAGAGAATTGACTCTTAAGGGCGCGCGAAGGGAAGGTCGTATCCATAGATGAAAGCACGGGTGAGCGCGGTACGAAGGCTGGTCGAAGATTTATTGTTTCGCCAGGCGCGGCATAGAGATTTGATGGCACGAATGGCACAACGAATCGGAGCTGGATGGATGTCGCCTTGATCGGATCGACATGCGCAACGTTTCCGTGAGACGTAGCCTCAGTGACTGCAGCTTTGTCAAAGCGAAGCTCTCGGGCGCAAGGCTGGGCGAAGAATTCGTGCGCTGCCACTTCACTGGGGCCAATCTGTCCAAGTCATGCGCCACGGACTGTAAGTTCACAGGATGCAACTTCGCCGGTGCAACACTGACCGATGTGCATTTCATCAGCTGCACGTTCGAGGACTGCGGACGTCAAGTCGAACCTTAGCCACCCGTCCGCCGAGGCCTGCCTACGATCGTTGCCAACGCAGCGGGGAGCCCTTCAGCTGCATCACCGCTTCACCCCACGCCAGCTATCGTTGCCAAACCCCCGCCGCCTCCCGGATCCCCATGCGCGGTCTAGACTTCAGCTCCTGGCAAGCCATGCTCTCGACCCTGCTCGGGCTGGCCGTCATCACCCTGATCGGCGTCGGCATCCGCCTGCTGGTGATGCAGACCATGCAACAGCGTCGCGAGCGTGAGAACCGCCAGATCAACGAGCGCCTGCGCACGCTGATTGCCGCCTACAAGACCCTCGGCGGTTCGTTTACCGGCGCATTGCACGTCGATCCGCGCCATCTGCGCGACCTGCGCCAGCCGGCCGCGGCGGATGCCCCGGACGATGCGCTGCTGTTGCCCGTCGATGGGGGCACCGGCAGCGACCGTGCACGGCGTATTCGCGATGCCGTGGAGGCGGCGCTGTCCGACATCATTCTGCTCGGCACCGACGACCAGGTACGCCTGGCCGCTACTGCCGCCACCGAGTTGGCGCAGGGCACGCCCGTGCAGACCGCCGAGCTGGTGGTGTCGCTGCCGGTGCCCCCATCGACGGGCAACAGC
>NZ_QAIW01000332.1:0-7688 GCF_003061285.1 Stenotrophomonas sp. HMWF003
TTACCGCCGATGGCTATGCGCCATGCACGGCCGCCAGTGCCAACGACCTGTCCTCGGCCTGCGCGCCGTTCTTCGGCGTGGCCAGCGCCACCGCCGATCCCGGCGAGCGCCTGCAGGTGGCCACCCGCGTGGGCCACAAGTACGACGACTGGCTGCCCTCGCTGAACCTGGCCTGGGACCTGACCGACACCTTCGTGCTGCGCTTCGGCGCGGCCAAGACCATGGCCCGCCCGACCCTGTCCAACCTGTCGCCGAGTGTCAGCGGCGGGCCCACCGCGTACTTCGACGATGACCGCGCGTACTCGATCAACCTGGGCAACCCCAAGCTGGACCCGTTCCGCTCGACCAACTACGACCTCAGCGCGGAGTGGTACTTCGACGAGGGCGCGCTGCTGTCGGCGGCGGTGTTCTACAAGGACATCGACAGCTACGTGCAGCGCACCCGCCTGATGACCACCTGGGCCGACATGGGCTATTCGCTGGATCTGCTGCCCACCGGCTTCAGCGCGGACACCGTGTTCAACGTGCAGAGCTACTTCAACACCCCCGGCGGCCCGCTCAAGGGCTATGAAGTGTCCTACCAGCAGCCCTTCAGCTTCCTGCCCGGCTTCTGGCGCAACTTCGGCGTGCAGCTCAACTACACGCACGTCGAATCCAAGATCAAGTACATGTTCAGCTCGGGCACCGGCAGCACCATCGTCACCACCTACACCGAGAACGACCTGCTGAACCTGTCGCCGAACTCGTACAACGCCACCCTTTACTACGACGACGGCCGCTTCAGCGCCCGGGTGTCCACCAGCTACCGCGACGCATACATCAGCACCATCCTGTCGCAGGAGAACGTGTGGGACCTGGACGGCAACCAGTTCGTCACCGCCGATGTGCAGGGCAAGTACAGCGTGGAGAACGTGGACTTCAACATGTCCTACAAGGTCAACAAGAACCTCTCGCTGACCTTCGAGGCGATCAACCTGCTCGACACCGCCGATGAGCGCTACGTCGATTCGGCGCTGTCGCTGCCGGACCGCTACACCCACACCGGCCGCCAGTACTACCTCGGCCTGCGCTACAAGTTCTGACCGTGCCGCGCCTTCCGCCACCTGTACCGCGTCCGTCCCCGTCCTTCTCTCCGGGATGGCGGGCGCGGTGCCGGGGCGGAAGGCCACCGTGAGCGGCTGACGCTCCGCCGGTGGTTCCGCTGTACTGTTTCTGCTGTCGAAAGGAAGGTCCCATGCATCGCCCTGTCGCCCCCTCGATCCGTCCGTCCCGCCTGTCGGCCAGCCTGCTGGCGCTGCTGCTTGCCGGCAGCGGCACCGCCTGGGCACAGGCCGCCCCACAGCTGCTGTTCCACGTCTCGGCCGACCAGGGCCTGCAGGCCGACACCGCCGCGGGTGATCCGGTACCGAACTTCGTGGACAAGGTGAAGCGGGTGCCGAACGGGGCGCACGGCAGCGCCATCGAATGGGCCGACGACGGCGTACTGTCGTGGAACGCGCCGGGAAACATCCAGGCCCAGCGCGGCACGCTGGGCTTCTTCTGGCGCTCCCGCTACGCGGTGGGTGAAGCGCCGTTCGTCATCTTCCGGGTCGGCTATGCCGACCACAGCAGCTGGGACATGGCCTGGCTGCGCATCGACTGGAACGGCCACGGCTTCGATGCCTTCGTCACCGATGCCAACCTGGCGCGCACGCGCGTGTCGTTCACGCTCGACCAGAACCCCTCGCCGCAGCAGTGGCAGCACATCGCCTTCGGCTGGGACGAAAACCACGGCGTGCGCCTGTACGTGGATGGCAAGGAGGTGGCCCGCCAGGAGACCACCGCCGACTATGACGCCGCGCTCGACCAGCTCGGCCTGGCCGCGCGCGTGATGGCGCCCTACCAGGTACAGAGCCGCTACAACTTCCTGCGCGGCAGCGACTTCGACGAGATCCGCGTCTACGACCGCCTGCTCGATCCGTCCGGCATGGCCGCCCTGGCGCGCAATGCCGCCCCCACCACAGCGGTGGCCGCGCCGGAGCCGATGCGCGCCTGGCGCCATCGCCATGGCTGGGATGCCGCCCCGCCGCCGGCGCTGACCGCCGCGACCACGACGATCCGCAAGGTGGAGTTCGCCGATACCAAGGACCACAAACAGTGGATGTGGAAGGCCACCGACGGCATCGCCGAAACCACCTGGCCGGGCGTGTACAACCGCTCGCGCCTGCCCGGCCGCAACGATTACTTCCAGCTGCCCGACTGGAACACCTACGTCGAAGGGGGCCAGCAGCTGGACCTGACCCTGCCGGCCGGTGAAACCGTCAACCGCATCGAAGTGCGTGGCGCCGCCTTCGGCGGGCTCAGCCACAGCGCCGATGGCCAGCCGCCGCAGACCCTGTTCCAGCGCCCGCAGGGCGTGGTGCGCAGCGTGAATGCCATTGCCGCACAGACCGGCGGCGTCCTGCACTTCCGCAACACCGAACAGGAAACCCCGATCCAGGAGATCTGGGCCTACCAGGTCAGCGACGCGGCCGAGCCGGAAGGCACGGTCAAGCAGCGCTACCTCATCGACAGCCAGGCGCTGCCGGATTACACCAACATCGCCGCGCTGCGCGACTACATCGACGGCCGCTACCCGGCCGCCGAACGCAGCACGGTAATGGCGTTGCCCAAGGGCGCCGGCGCACGCAGGCGCAGCGCCGACACGCTGCCCGCGCAACCGCTGCCGATCGTGCACGTGCTGATTCCCTCCGGCGTCAGCGATGCACCGGCCGCGCAGCCGCTGATCCGCAGCTGGGCACACAGCTGGGAGAACATGCACGACGGCCTGGATGGCGTGGCCATCGACCTGCCCGCGCTCGACCTGCCCGCCACCCATGACGGGCTGATCCCGCTCAACATCCGCATCAAGGACCCGATCTGGCCGGCGCGCGACATGATCGACGTGTCGGTGTCGGTCAAACCGGGTCAGAAGCGCACGCTGTGGCTGGACCTGCGCGACCGCATCCTCACTGCGGACAGCCTGTGGATCTCCATCGCCTCGGCCGCGCCCGGCTTCAACGCCGCGTCGCTGGACGGAGCGGAAATCCGCATGGTCTACAAGGACCGCGAGGAGGCGAAGAAGGAACACATCGCCGACCGCTTCAACCAGGCGCGCGACAACTGGGGCTTCCTGGTGGAAGAACACACCACGTCCAAGCGGCAGCGCCTGTACGCACGCGTCTACGCCGATCTGAGCGACCTGCTGCGGGTTGATCCGGACCACGTCAACGGCCGCCTGTACTGGAACTACATCAGCTACAACAGCCAGGGCAAACCGCCGTTCACCCAGCCGCAGGCGCCCAAGGGCGTGCCGCAGTGGGCGTTCGCGCAGACCGAAGACCTCAAATACGTGCGCCGCTTCGTCGACTGGTGGATCGACAACCGCCAGATCGCCTATGGCGACTTCGGCGGCGGCATCTCCGACGACTCCGACCTCACCCAGCAGTGGCCTGGGCTGGCGCTGATGGGCGTGCAGCCGGACAAGCTCAACGCCTCGCTCACCGCACTGTCCGACGCGGTGTACCGCAATGGCATGTTCAGCAACGGCTTGAGCACCATCGAGACCGACGAGCTGCATGCCTACGAGGAAGGCATCAACACCAACAGCGCGATGCTCTACCTCAACTGGGGCGACCCGCTCACCGTCGAGCGCCTGATGGAAACGGTGAAGGCCTTCGACGAGCGCATCATCCTGCCCAACCCGCAGGGCCACCTGCTGTTCTCCAGCAACTGGTTCGGCGGCAACAAGGTCTACCGCGAACCGAACTGGCAGTGGCAGAAGCCGTACTCCTTCCCGGTGCTGCACCCGGCCTTCCTGATGGGCCAGTACAACGCCGACCCGACCGGCCGCAAGCTGGTCACCGGGCTGGCCGACAGCTACCTGGCCCACGCCTACACCGACGACAAGGGCCGCTGGGCGTTGCCGAACGAGATCCACTGGGCCACCGGCAAGACCCGTGGCGGCGAGCTCAACAACGGCTCGGGCAGTGGCGACATCATGCACACCTTCTGGGCGGCATGGCGCTGGACCGGCGATGACAAATACCTCAAGGCACTGGACTACCGCGTTGAGCGCGGTGGTCCGGGGGCGCTGTCCAACCTGGGCGAGAACTACGTCGAAGCACTGGGGCGCGGCGCCGAGTGGAACCCGCGTTTCATCAGCGACGCCGACGCCGGCAATACCGGCTTCTCCAGCCTGATGGCGTGGCAGGCCACCGGCGACAAACGGTACCTGGCGGCGCTGCACGCCGATGGCATCCAGGCCAAGGCGCAGCGGGAGTACATGAACACCGAGGGCCACTGGTGGTCCGACCGTGTCGAGGCGCCGAGCGAGTTCCTGCAGCGTGCGCGGCTGGGCGGCATCGCGCTCAAGCGCAACCAGAGCTGGCCGGGCCACACCGTGAGCTGGCGCTTTGCCCAACCCGACGCCGCCGAACAGGTGGCGCTGCTGGTGCACGCGCCTTCGCCGGACCGCTTCAAGGTGATCGCCTACAACCTGGGCACGCGCGCGGTGGACGCGGAGATGAGCACCTGGAACGTCACCGCCGGGCAATGGCGGATGACCAGCGGCGTGGACCGCGACGGCGACGACACCATCGATGGCAAGGCGACCACGCGTGACCTCACCCTGGAACGCAGTGCCTCGACCACGCTGCGCTTCGCACCGGGCCATAGCCAGGTGTTCGAGTTCGCGCTGGTGCAGGCCGGCACGCCGGTCGAACAGCGCGCCGACCTCGGCATCGGCCGCGGCGATGTGCGCATGGACGGGCAACAACTGCACGTGACCGTGCACAGCCTGGGCCACGTGGCCACCGGCGCGGGCGTGGCGGTGTTGGAGGATGCCAAGGGCCGCGAACTGGCACGGGCGGACATTCCTGCCCTGGCCGCACCGACCGACCTGCTGCCGAAGACGGCCGCGGTGCGCCTGCCGCTGCCGGCCGGCAACCGCAGCGGCTGGCGGGTGCGCGTGATGCAGGCCGACGGCGCGGCCGAGGTGACCCAGCGCAACAACGTGGTCACGCTCGACCGGTAGCGCCCGTGCCCTGCATGGCTGCGGTGGCTTACAGCGTGACCCTGCCCTCGATGCAGGTCACGCAGTCGCCCCCGATCCACAGCGCATCGCCCACCCGCTCCACGCGCAGCCGCCCGGCACGCCCGATCGCCGTGCCCTGGCTGATCACATAGCGGTCCGGCGCTTCGCCGGTGGCCAGCAGCCAGCGCGCGATGCCGGCATTGAGGCTGCCGGTGGCCGGGTCCTCCGGTGCGCCATCGCCGGTGATGAAGGCGCGGCTCTCGTACTGGGCCTCGCCGCCATCGCTGGCCAGCCACGGCCCGAATACACCCACCTTCAGGCCCATCAGCTGCGCATAGTCGGGCTGGATCGCCAGCACCGCGGCACGATCGCGCAGCCGCAGCGCGAGCCAGCCGGTGCCGTTGTCGGCCCAGCGTGCGTCCACCACGTCCTCGGCCGCCACGCCCAGCCCACGCCGCACCCGCTCGCGCAGGTCCGCCGCCAACGCCTCACCGCGCAGCAACGGCGGCGCCAGGAAGGCCAGGCCGGCGTCGCTGCGACGGATCCGCACCAGCCCGATCCCGCACTCCTGCACGATCTCCTCGCCCTTGGGCACGCCGCCGTGGGCCAGCCAGGCATGGCAGCTGCCCAAGGTGGGATGCCCGGCGAACGGCAGCTCCTCCAGCGTGGTGAAGATGCGCACGCGATAGTCCGCCTGCGGATCGGTGGGCGGCAACAGGAAGGTGGTTTCGCTCAGGTTGGTCCAGTGCGCGAACGCGGCCATGCGTGCGGCGTCGATGCCTTCGGCATCGAGCACCACGGCCAGCGGATTGCCCCGCAGGGGATCCTGGCTGAACACATTGACCTGCTGGAACGGAAACGTACGCATGGCGGAACATCGAAAGGCGGGAACCGGATGATGCGCGCGGCGCAGGCAGCGGGTCGAGCGCGGCACTAGGCCGCGTCGGTTTCCATCACCTGCACGCGGCGCTGGTACCAGTCGCCGGCCGCGGGTTCGAAGATCGCGCTGCGGGTCATCTCGCCTTCGTACACATGCACCGAGATGGCCAGGTCTTCATCGCTGGTATTGCGGATGGTGTGGTACTCGTGCGGCGGGATCAGGCTGCCGGCACTGCCGCAGTCGCCCAGTACCGCCGGTTCGGCGCGGAAGCGGAAGCGCTCGCCGTCGCGTTCGAGCAGCCGGTACTGGGTGATTTCCAGCTGGCCCAGCCACACCCCTTCCACGCACCACAGCCCGCTGTGGTCATGCAGCGGCGTGCCCTGCCCCGGCCCCCAGCTCATCGCCACGATGCTGTAGCCGTGCGTGGCGCTGCGGTACAGCTCGCGGCGGGCGTAGTGGTCTTCGATGGGGTGGTGCACGCAGGCCGGCAGCTGGATGCGGCTGTCGGCGATGGCCTCGCGCAGCGCGCTGCGCAGGGTGGCGGCGATCTGCTGCGGGCTCTCGTGCTGCACCGCGTGGTCGATGGCCGCGATCAGTCGATCACGGCCATGGAACGGCGGAAAGAGATTGCTGTGGTCTTGCATGGCCTGAGTCTAGGCCATCGCGGTGAATGCCGTGTTTGATCTGAATCACATCCAATCGCCCCACGATCACCGAAATACTCATCCATTCAAAGAAAATAGTGGGATATGCCTATCGATCAGGGGATCAGCAGCGGTCGCAAGGCCGGCACCTGCCGGGCCAGTTCCTCGGTCACCAGCGTGGCAAACAGCGCCGCGCCCTCCGGGCCCAGGTGGGTGTAATCGAACGCGACCTTGGCCTGGCCCATCGGCTCGGTAACGGCGTTGTCCTGTGCAGCCGGTGCCCCCGTAACGGGCGCCGCCCCCACCGTGGTGCCGCCCAGCGCCGCGCTGACCTGTGCCGGGGCAGCCGCCGCCTGCGCCAACGGCATGGCCGCCACCGGGCCCAGCGCCTGCACCACCGCACGGCTGCGGGCGTGCAGGTCGACCAGTGGCACCTCCATCTCGCGCGCCACGCTGCGCACGGCCTCGGCCCAGGGCGCCAGGTCGTCGATCAGCACGCCGTCGGCGAACTGGCGGCGGGTCAATGGGGTCAGCAGCACCGGTTGCGCGCCCGCCGCGCGGATCTCGCGCACGTAACGGCGCAGGTTGTCCGGGAACTCGCGCTGCAGGTCGGTGGAGCGGCCTGGCTTGCCGGGCTGGTCGTTGTGGCCGAACTGCACCAGCACCCAGGTGCGCGCGTAGCCGGGCGTGCCCATCTCCGCCTGGGCCAACGCCCAGGAACCTTCGGTGCGGTAGTTGTAGGTGCTGCGCCCACCGCGGGCAAGGTTGGTGCAGGTCAGGAACGAGGTCACGTGGCGCGCGCAGAAGGCCGGGCCCCAGCCCCCCTGCACGGCGGTGGTGGAATCGCCGACCAGCACGATCTTGCTGGCACGGATCGGGACCGGTGGCGGGCGATCCAGCACCGCCGGATCGCCGGCGGCGTGTGCCGCGTTCAGTGCACCCCACAACAGGCTGCCCAGCAGCCAGGTGGACGCGCGCATCAGAACGTCCCGCGCTGGATGAAGGGCGCCTGCTGGTACAGGCGGCGCTCACCGCCGCGCGGGTCGTCGGCCTGCTGCGACGTGGTATCGAACAGCATCGTTTCGCGGCGGGCGAGCGAATAGGTCTGCCA
>NZ_QAIW01000332.1:7746-10879 GCF_003061285.1 Stenotrophomonas sp. HMWF003
GGGTGGTGTCCAGCACCAGCGGGATGTCCAGCGTGTGGAAGGCACCGAACCTGCCGCCCTCCAGCGGCGAGCCCCAGTCCAGCTGGTAGGCCCAGGTGGGCGCGCCCTGGCGTGCACGCGCCTCCAGCTCTTCCACCGCACCGCGCCACGAGCGGCCGGCGGTGGTGGCCGCGAAGAACACCTCCGTTGGCGTGTAGTGCGGATACAGGCGGCGGTACCCGTCAATCACCAGCGACGGCAGCAGGTCCACGTACTGCTCTTTTTCCAGCTTGGCCGGCAGCGTGTCCCAGGTGAGGGCGAAGTTGGCCGGGTCGTTGCCGAGGAAGGCGCGGGTTTCATCGTGGGTGTTGCCGATCACCATCGGGATTCCGGCGGACTGTGCCGGCGCCTCCGGCCAGAACGGATGCACCGGCAGCGACCGACCGTCCAGCACCGGACCCACGTACAGGCTGCTGTTCTCCACGCGCGACGGATCGCGCGCACGGGTGGCGGCCAGCAGCGCTTCCATTGGCAGCGTGCGCAGCGCGTCGGCATCGGCCGCGCCCACCGCCTGCATCGCGATCTGCGCGCGCTGGGTGGCCGCACGCGGGCCGGCGGCGGTGACCTGTTGCCCGCTCATGGTCCAGGCGCGCTGGAACAGGCCGCGCGCGGCCGGCATGGCCATCAGCGTGGCGATCTTGGCGCCGCCGCCGGACTGCCCGACCACGGTGATGTTGCCGGCATCGCCCCCGAACTCGGCGGCATGCTGGCGTACCCAGTGCAGTGCCTGCACCAGGTCGAGCTGGCCGACATTGCCCGAGTCGGCAAAGCGCGCATCGCCCAGCTGCGCCAGATACAGATAACCGAACACGTTGAGCCGATGGTTGACCGTGACCACCACCACGTCGCCCCGCCGGCACAGCGCACTGCCGTCGTACAGCGGGTCACTTCCGGAGCCGTTGTTGTAGGCGCCGCCGTGGATGTAGAACACGATGGGCCGCTTGCCGCCGTCGCGCAGCGCCGGGGTCCACACGTTGAGGTACAGGCAATCTTCGCTGCCGGGCCCGTCCGTGCCGGTCTGCGGGGCGGCATTGCCGTAGTCCAGCGCATCGCGCACGCCCCGCCAGGCCACCTCGGGCAGCGCCGGCTGGAAACGCCGGGGCGCGGTGTCGGCCCCATACGGGATGCCGCGGAACACGTTCACCCCCTGCTCGCGTTGCCCGCGCAACCGTCCACTGCGTACCCGGGCCAGGGGCGCGGCGTCAGGGCGCGGCCCGGGTACCCCGGCGAAGGCCGGCAGCGCGGGCAGGCTGGTGGCACCCAGCATCAGGGCATAGCGCGCGCTGTCGCGCAGGAAACGTCGACGCTGCAGGTCGGCGGGGGACTCACTCATGGCGCGCGGGCTCCGTGTGGCGCGAAGGGATCCAGCGCAGGGCCAGCTCGGGCCACTGCGCAACGGTCAAACCGGGTGGGATGCGCACGCCGAAGCCGTGGCCCCCCTGCGGGAACAGGTGCATTTCGGTGGACACGCCGGCCCGCAGCAGCGCCTGGTAATAGACCAGGCTGTTGTGCACCGACACCACGTTGTCGTCCTGTGCATGCACCAGGAACGTGGGCGGGGTATCGGCGCGGACCTGGTCCTGCATCGAGAACTGCCGCTGCAGCGCGCTGTCGGGGTGCGGCCCGAGCAGGCGCGCACGCGAGCCGGTATGCGCATGGGCGCCCATGTCGATCACCGGGTAGATCAGCAGCGCGACATCCGGGCGTGCGCTGAGCGCATCGGTGGCATCGCGATGCGGGTACACCGGCGTATCGAAGCCGGTGCTCAGCCGCGCGGCGACATGCCCACCGGCCGAAAAGCCCATCACCCCGATACGCGCCGGATCCAGCTGCCAGCGTGCGGCCCCGGCGCGGATCACCCGCATCGCGCGCTGTGCATCGGCCAGCGCCGCTTGGCGATCGCTGCGACCGGCGGGTAGCCGGTAGCGCAGCACGAACAGGGTCACCCCGCCCTGCGCGACGAACGCCGGCACCAGGGCGGTGCCTTCCTTGTCCAGCACGATACGCTGGTACCCGCCACCGGGCACCACCAGCAGCGCGCTGCCATTGGGGCGCGCTGGCCGGTACACCACCAGGTAGGGCGCGCTGACGTTGTCGATGTAGCGGTCCGGCAGCGCGGGGTCGGTGCTGCGTTCGATCACGTTGGGCGCGCTGGCCGGGCCGGTCTCGCCAGGGACCTGGCCCTGCGGCCACAGATCGATGCGGTCCGGCGCACCGGCCACCGGTTCGGTCGCCGGCACCGGGCGTTCGGCCGCGCGGGCCAGGGCCAGCGGACTGGCAAGCAACAGCACCATCAACAACGGCAGCAACAGGGGGCGGCGCATCCGCATCGGTCCTTTCCAGTTGGGGTATACCCCGGATCGTGCCTGACGATAGCGCCTCTGATGCGCTGCACATTGCCAATGACACCGGTTTACCATATACAGCTCATCCAGCCACTGTCGATTGGCAGTGCACCATTTCTCCGGGAGACCCGCTTGAGCAACGACAACGGCAAACAGGACCTGCCAGACCACGGTTTGGGTGAGATCGCCCGCCACTTCGTCGGCGCCCGCCAACACGGCCGATCCCTGCCGGATTTCCCGGGCACGATCCCCGCCGACCTGGTGACCGCCTACCAGGTGCAGGACCAGGCCATCGCGCTCTGGGACGACCAGGTGGTGGGCTGGAAAGTGGGCTACATCGCCGCCGAGCGCCGCGATGCCTCGGGCGATGACCGCCTGCTGGGCCCGATTTTCTCGCGCAATCTGCAAAATGCTACCGGTGGAACAGTGGACATTCCGGTGTTCGTCGGCGGCTTCGGCGCGGTCGAGGCCGAGTACGTGATCCAGCTGCAGGAAGACGCCCCGGCCGACAAGCTGCACTGGACGCCCGAAGAAGCCGAGGCGCTGGCCGCCAGGCTGTTCATCGGCGTGGAAGTGGCCAGCAGCCCGCTGGCCACCATCAACAAGCTCGGCCCGCGCGTGGTGGTGTCCGATTTCGGCAACAACAACGGCCTGGTGCTGGGTACCGAGATCGCCGACTGGACCCGCCTGGACGATGCCGACCTGCGTGCGGAAACCCGCATCGACGGCGAGGTGGTCGGTACCGGCGG
>NZ_QAIW01000333.1:0-2684 GCF_003061285.1 Stenotrophomonas sp. HMWF003
GAAGAATCCCAGCCTGCGCGAACGTTTCCAGGCGATGCGCAACCTGCCCCCGTTCCTGCGCCAGGTGTGGCAGACCAGCCCCGCCCTGGCCAGCGCCAGCCTGGGCCTGCGCCTGATCCGTGCGTTGCTGCCGGTGGCGATGTTGTACGTGGGCAAATTGATCATCGACGCGGCCCTGCACCTGAGCCAGCACGAGGCCGGCTTCCCGCCGTTCGGCGAGGCGTTGTCCAGCGGCCTGCTCAACCCCCTGCTCGGCCTGCTGGTGCTGGAGTTCGGCCTGGCAATCGTCTCCGACCTGCTGGGCCGCGCGGTCAACTACGCCGACAGCCTGCTCTCGGAACTGTTCACCAACGTCACCAGCGTGCGGCTGATGGAGCACGCGGCCGAGTTGGACCTGGAAGATTTCGAAGACCCCGACCTGCAGGACAAACTGGACCGCGCGCGCCGCCAGACCATGGGCCGGATGAACCTGATGAGCCAGCTGTTCGGCCAGGTGCAGGACGCCATCACCGTGGCCAGTCTGGCGGTGGGCCTGCTGGTGTACGCGCCGTGGCTGATCCTGCTGCTGGCCGTCGCGCTGGTGCCGGCGTTCATTGGCGAATCGCACTTCAACGCGGCCGGCTACTCGCTCAATTTCCAGTGGACGCCCGAGCGCCGCCAGCTGGACTACCTGCGCCAGATCGGGGCCAGCGTGGAAACCGCCAAGGAGGTGAAGATCTTCAACCTCCACCGGTTCCTGATCGAGCGCTACAAGTACCTGGCCGACAAGTTCTTCCACGCCAACCGCGCACTGGCGCGCAAGCGTGCGTTCTGGGGCACGCTGCTGGCCGCGCTGGGCACACTGGGCTACTACACCGCCTACGCCTACATCGCCTGGCGCACCGTGCGCGGCGACTTCTCCATCGGCGACCTCACCTTCCTGGCCGGCAGCTTCCTGCGCCTGCGCCAGCTGCTGGAAGGGCTGCTGATCGGATTCTCGCAGGTGGCCGGGCAGGCGCTGTACCTGGACGACCTGTTCTCGTTCTTCCAGATCCAGCCGGAAATCCACTCGCGCACCGATGCGGTGGCGATCCCGCAGCCGATCACCCAGGGCTTCGTGTTCGAGAACGTCGGCTTCCGCTACCCCGATGCCGAATCGTGGGCGGTGCGCCACCTGGACTTCGAACTGCGTGCCGGCGAAGTGCTGGCCCTGGTCGGCGAGAACGGCGCCGGCAAGACCACCCTGGTGAAGCTGCTGGCGCGCCTGTACGACCCCGACGAGGGCCGCATCCTGCTCGACGGCCGTGACCTGCGCGACTACGACCTGGACGACCTGCGCGCCAACATGGGCGTGATCTTCCAGGACTTCGTGCGCTACAACCTGAGCGCGGGCGAGAACATCGGCGTGGGCCTGGTGGAAGCGATGACCGACGATGCACGGATCCGCGACGCGGCCCGCCGCGGCATGGCCGACGAGGTCATCAACGCCCTGCCCAACGGCTACGACCAGTTGATCGGCCGCCGCTTCAAACAGGGTGTGGACCTGTCCGGCGGCCAGTGGCAGAAGATCGCCATCGCGCGGGCCTACATGCGCGACGCACAGGTGATGATCCTCGACGAACCCACCGCCGCACTGGATGCGCGCAGCGAGTTCGAGGTGTTCCAGCGTTTCAAGGAACTGTCCGACAACCGCACCGCCGTGCTCATCTCGCACCGCTTCTCCTCGGTGCGCATGGCCGACCGCATCCTGGTGCTGGCCGGCGGCCGGATCGAGGCCAGCGGCACCCACGCCGAGCTGATGACCCAGGGCGGCCGGTATGCCGAATTGTTCGAGCTGCAGGCCGCCGGTTACCGCTGAAACCCCCTTTCCCCGTCGCTTCCCGGCCAGTCAATGAGAATTTATCTCATTTGAGATAAACTGGGCGGGACAAAACAGATCAGACCCCACCCCCATGTCTTCCGCTTTCGGCGCCGAAACGGTGCTTGAGGTCCGTCACTGGACCGACGCCTACTTCAGCTTCACCACGACCCGCGACAGCGGTTTCCGCTTCGAGAATGGCCAGTTCGTGATGATCGGCCTGGAAACCGAAACGCGGCCGCTGCTGCGTGCCTATTCGATCGCCAGCGCCAACTGGGAAGAGAACCTGGAGTTCTTCAGCATCAAGGTGCAGGACGGCCCGCTGACCTCGCGCCTGCAGCACATCCAGCCGGGCGACAAGGTGCTGGTCGGCAAGAAGCCCACCGGCACCCTGCTGATCAGCGACCTGCACCCGGGCAAGCACCTGTACCTGCTGGGCACCGGCACCGGCCTGGCGCCGTGGCTGTCGGTGATCAAGGACCCGGAAACCTACGAACGCTTCGACAAGGTGATCCTCACCCACGGCGTGCGTTACGAAAAGGACCTGGCCTACCGCGACCTGTTCGAAAAGGAACTGCGCGAGCACGAGTTCCTCGGCGAGATGATCGGCGACAAGCTGCTGTACTACCCGGCCGTCACCCGTGAGGCGTTCCCCAACCAGGGCCGCCTGACCTCGCTGATGGAAAGCGGCGAGATGCAGAAGACCCTCGGCCTGCCGCCGCTGGACCCGGAAAACGACCGCGCCATGATCTGCGGCAGCCCGCAGATGCTGGCCGACCTGCGCACCGTGCTGGACAGCCGTGGCTTCCAGACCTCGCCGCGCATCGGCACCCCCGGCCACTACGTG
>NZ_QAIW01000334.1:0-1685 GCF_003061285.1 Stenotrophomonas sp. HMWF003
GGGCGGTATTGTGCGCGCCGTGACCGTGGTTGATGCATGAATTCAGCGCATGCGCATAGCCGGTGCACCGCAGCCCGGTAGTGCCGGCCGCTGGCCGGCTCCAGGTTGCATCCAGCATCGTGCGGAGCCGGCCAGCGGCCGGCACTACCTGTGCAGCACGCGTCGCTCGTGCGGAGCCGGCCAGCGGCCGACACTACCTGTGCAGCACGCGTCGCTCGTGCGGAGCCGGCCAGCGGCCGGCACTACCCGACCTCTACGGCAGCGGCGGCAGCAAGCCCGCGCCGAGGCGGTTCCAGGCATTGATCACCGCCACGCCAACGCTCAGGTCGCTGATGCCTTTTTCATCGAAATGCGGTGCCAATGCATCGAAGGCCGCATCCGAGGGCGCGCCATCGGGCAACCGGGTCAACGCTTCGGCCCAGCCCAAGGCGGCGCGCTCGCGGGCGTCGAAGAAACGGCTTTCGTGCCACGCCGGCAGCGTGTCCAGCTTGCGCGGGTCGATGCCGCCCTTGCGCAGCGCGGTGCCGTGCATGTCCATGCAGTAACCGCAGCCATTGATCTGCGACACGCGCAGGAACACCAGCTCCATCAACGTCGGGTCGATCGAACTGTCATGCACGGCCTTGCTGGTGGCCAGCAGGCCCTTGATGGCCTCGTTGGCCAGGCGGAAATAAGGAACGCGGGGAGAAGCGGACATGGTGGACTCCATGACGGCCCCGTTGGCCGTCTTCATCAGGAGGACGCGCCCGCGTCGCGCGCTGTGACAAGTGCGGTGAGTTTTTCCGGATTGAGCACGCTCAGCACCCGCGAGATGCGGTCGCCGTCGATGCTGACCAGGGTCACCGAGTGCAGCTGCTCGCCCTGGAAACGCAGGATGGCCGGTTCGCCGTTGACGTAGCCGATGCGGGCCGGGTGCGCCCCGTTGCGTCGCGCGATCGCCCAGTACAGCTGGGCGATGCGTTCGGCGCCGAGCAACGGACGGATGGCCGCCGTGACCCGGCCGCCGCCGTCGGACACCATCTCGGCATTGGCATGCAGCAGCGACAGAATGGCCGCCTGGTCGCCGCGCTGGGAGGCGTCCATGAAGCGGGTCAGCAGGTCGCGGTGCTGCCCGGCGCTGACCGCGAAGCGGGACTTGCCCGCCTGCAGCCGCTGGCGGGCGCGGTGGACCAGCTGCCGGCAGTTGGCTGGGCTGTGGTCGAGCAGGGGCGCGATGTCGGGGTAGTCGTAATCGAACACGTCCTTGAGCAGGAAGGCGGCGCGCTCGTCCGGCCCCAGCTGCTCCAGCAGGGCCAGGAAGGCCATCGACACCTCGTCGGCCAGCGCATGCCGCTGGGCCGGGTCGTGCAGCGGATCCGGGTCCAGGGCGATCTCCAGCGGTTCGGGCAGCCACGGCCCCACGTACTCGATGCGGGCGTTGCGCAGCGCCCGCAGGCGGTCCAGCCCCAGGCGCGTGGTGGCGGTCACCAGCCAGCCCTCGGGGTCGCGGATGCTGGCGATGTCGGCACCCTGCCAGCGCAGCCAGGCGTCCTGGACCACGTCCTCGGCGTCGCTGCGGCTGCCCAGCAGGCGGTAGGCCAGGGCGAACAGGCGGGGGCGGTGGGTCTGGAAGGTATCGGTCGGGGTCATGCCGGGAGGACGCCGCCGGGGGCGCGGTTGTGACGGGTGCCGCCACTGTGCCGCAG
>NZ_QAIW01000335.1:0-565 GCF_003061285.1 Stenotrophomonas sp. HMWF003
AGCGACCTGCGTAGGTGCCAAATCCTGCGGAGACCGTTGGCGTCTTCCGAAAGATGGTTCGAACCGTGCACCGTGCGTGCGCTTCGAACGCGAGCTCCGCGAAAGCTCGATGGCCGTTTTCCTACTTTGGATACCGCCATGGGTTTCGCCACTGCCGCCGCTGTTGCCACCGACACTTTCGCACCCGTCAGCGTTCCGCTCGACGCGGGATTGCACGCCGTGCGCGGCGAAATCGCCGCCGTGCTGTCGATGCGTCACAACGGCCCGCGCCCGGTGCGGTTGCGCTATGAACTGGTCGGCCGCGGCGATGCGCCGGTGGTGGTGCTGGCCGGCGGCATTTCCGCGCATCGTCACGTGGCCGCCAATGCCGAATTCCCGGAAAAGGGCTGGGCCGAAGGCCTGGTCGCGGCGGGGCGCGCGCTGGACCCGGCGGTGCAGCGCATCCTGGCGTTCGATTTCATCGGGGCCGATGGCGCCCTCGACCTTCCGATCGACACCGCCGACCAGGCCGACGCGCTGGCGTTGTTGCTCGATCACCTTGGCATTCCCCAGCTGCAGTGCTTCG
>NZ_QAIW01000335.1:575-13267 GCF_003061285.1 Stenotrophomonas sp. HMWF003
TCCGCCACCGCGAGCGCCTGCTGAAGCTGGTGGCGGTGAGCGGCGCGCACCGCCCGCATCCGTATGCCGCCGCGTGGCGTGCGCTGCAGCGCCGTGCCGTGGCGCTGGGCCAGCTGCAGTGCGCTGAAAGCCACGGGCTGGTACTGGCCCGCCAGTTCGCGATGCTCAGCTACCGCACGCCGGAAGAATTCGGCGAGCGCTTCGACGCGCCGCCGGAAGTGGTCAATGGCCGCGTACGTGTGGCGGCCGAAGACTACCTGGATGCCGCAGGCGCGCAGTACGCCGCGCGCACCCCGGTGGATGCCTACCTGCGCTTGTCCGAATCGATCGACCTGCACCGCGTCGACCCGGCCGCCATCCGGGTGCCGACCGTCGTGGTGGCCGTGGAAGGCGACCGCCTGGTGCCGCTGGCCGACTGCGTCGGTCTGGTCGAAGGGCTGGGTCCGCGCGGCAGCCTGCGCGTGCTGCGCTCGCCCTACGGGCACGACGCCTTCCTCAAAGAAACCGATCGCATCGACGCGATCCTCGCCAACGCCATCCGTTCCCTGGGAGAAACCGCATGAGCCTGTTCACCGGTACCGAGCCGTCCTGTAGCCGTGTCACCGCCGCCGTGCGCGCCGGCATCGACCGCGATACCGCCCACGGCGCGGTGACCCCGCCGATCGTGCTGTCCTCCAATTTCAGCTTCGATGGCTTCGGCAACAAGCGCCAGTACGACTACACCCGCAGCGGCAACCCGACCCGCGACCTGCTGGGCGAAGCACTGGCCGAGCTGGAAGGCGGCGCGGGCGGGGTGATCACCTCCACCGGCATGGGCGCGATCAACCTGGTGCTCAACGCGCTGTTGCAGCCCGGTGACACGCTGGTGGTGCCGCACGATGCCTACGGCGGCAGCTGGCGCCTGTTCAACGCATTGGCGAAGAAGGGCCACTTCGGCCTGATCACCGCCGACCTCACCGACCCGCGCTCGCTGGCCGACGCGCTGGCGCAGTCGCCCACGCTGGTGCTGGTGGAAACCCCGTCCAACCCGCTGCTGCGCATCACCGACCTGCGCTTCGTCATCGATGCCGCGCACAAGGCCGGGGCCAAGGTAGTGGTGGACAACACCTTCCTGTCGCCGGCGCTGCAGCGGCCGATCGCCTTCGGTGCGGACCTGGTGCTGCACTCCACCACCAAGTACATCAACGGCCACAGCGACGTGGTCGGCGGCGCGGTGATCGCCCGTGACCCGGCGGTGCACGAACAGCTGGTGTGGTGGGCCAACGCGCTGGGCCTGACCGGCTCCCCGTTCGACGCGTTCCTGACCCTGCGCGGCCTGCGCACCCTGGGCGCTCGCCTGCGCGCGCACCAGGAAAACACCACCGAGGTGGTCAACCTGCTGGCCGCCAGCGATGCGGTGGCCAAGGTCTACTACCCGGGCCTGGCCGACCACCCCGGCCATGCCATTGCCGCCCGCCAGCAGGACGGCTTCGGCGCGATGCTGTCCTTCGAACTGGCTTCCTGCCCGGGCGATGATCCGCACGCGGCGGTGCGCGCGTTCGTCGATGGCCTGCGCTGTTTCACGCTGGCCGAATCGCTGGGCGGGGTTGAAAGCCTGGTGGCGCACCCGGCCACCATGACCCACGCGGCGATGACGCCCGAAGCGCGCGCGCATGCCGGCATCAGCGAGGGTCTGCTGCGCCTGTCGGTGGGCATCGAGTCGCCGGAAGACCTGGTGGCCGACCTGCAGGCCGGGCTGGAGCGCGCGCAGGCGGTGCTGGACCTGCAGGCCACGGCCGTGGTGCGCAAACAGGTGGACGCATGAGCGCCGTATTGAGCCTTGCCGCCGCCCCTGCACGCCGCCTGGCGCTGCTCGGCACCGGCACCGTGGGCACCGCGTTCGTGCAGCGCTATCAGTCGCTTCAGGCGCGCGGCGTGGCGTTGCCGGCGTTCTCGTGGCTGGCCAATTCGCGCACGGCCCGTGCCTGCGCGCACGCACCGGACCACGAACTGCAGCAGGCCAACCTGGCGGCGCGCGGCGTGCCGGCGCTGCAACCGTGGGCGGAAGCCGAAGGGCTGCAGCGGGGCGACGTGGTGGTGGATGCCACGGCCAGCGACGACGTGGCCAATTGGCACGAGCATTGGCTGGCGCGCGGCGTGCACGTGGTTACGGCCAACAAGCTCGGCCAGGGCGCGCAGTTGGCGCGGGCGCAGGCGATCACCGACGGGCGGCTGGGCAGTGGTGCGCAGTACGGCGACAGCGCCACCGTCGGTGCGGGGCTGCCGTTGCTCAGCAGCCTGCGCGCGCTGGTGGCTGGCGGCGACCGCATCCACCGCGTGGAAGGCGTGCTCTCCGGTTCGTTGGCCTGGCTGTTCCACCACTACGACGGCCAGCGCGCCTTTTCAGCGTGGGTGCGCGAGGCGGCCAGCGCCGGGTACACCGAGCCGGACCCGCGCGTGGACCTGTCCGGTGAGGACGTGCGCCGCAAGCTGCTGATCCTGGCACGTGCCAGCGGCATCGCACTGCGCGGCGAGCAGGTGGCGGTGACCTCGCTGGTGCCGGCTGCACTGGCCGCGTTGCCCACCGACGCCGCGCTGGCGCAGTTGTCGTTGCTGGACGCGCCGCTGCTGGCGGTCTGGCGGCAGGCGCAGGAACAGGGCGGCTGCCTGCGGTTCGTCGGCGGCTTCGACCATGACGGTGCAACGGTGGGCCTGCGCATCCTGCCGCTGGACCATCCGCTGGCCGGTGGCGGGCAGACCGACAACCGCGTGGCCATCCACAGCGATCGGTATCCCAACCAGCCGCTGCTGATCCAGGGGCCGGGCGCAGGGGCCGACGTCACCGCGGCGGCGTTGCTGGACGACGTGCTGGCGATCGTGCGTCACCGGTAGAGCCGACCGTTGGTCGGCTGATTTTTGAGGTCATGCATCGCGCGAATGGCAGCCGACCAACGGTCGGCTCTACCGGTGCGGGTGCCCGGTGCCCGGTGGATCAGGGCGTGGTGGACAGGGCCTTCAGCAACGCGGCGTTGAACCGCGCGGGCGCCTGGACCTGCGGCGAATGGCCCAGGTCGTCGAAGGTCACCAGCGTGGCACCGGGGATGGCGGCGGCAGCGGCCTTGCCCAGTGCCGGGTAGTCGCCCAGCGTGGCCTTGAGCGCGGGCGGCGCCAGGTCGCGGCCGATCGCGGTGCGATCCTTCTGCCCGATGAAAAGCGTGGTCGGTACGCGGATGTTCGGCAGTTCATGGACCACCGGCTGGTTGAACACCATGTCCGAGGTCAGGGCCTGGCTCCAGGCCACCGCCTGTTTGCCGGGGCCGTCGTACATGCGCGACTGCATGCGCGCCCACTGCTCATACGCCGGCGTCCAGTCGCCGTTGTAGTACACGTCCAGCTGGTACTTCTTGATGCTGTCGAAGGTGGTCTTCAGTTCGCCGGCATACCATGCGTCCACGCTGCGCCACGGCACACCCTGGGCCTTCCAGTCTTCCAGTCCGATCGGGTTGACCAGCGCCAGCCGACGCAGCTGCTGCGGGTACATCAGCGCATAGCGCGCGGCCAGCATGCCGCCCATCGAATGGCCGACCAGGTCGACCTGGGTCGCATCCAGGCCCAGGTGGGCGAGCAGCGCATGCGTGTTGGCGGCCAGCTGGCCGAACGAGTACTGATAGCGCTCGGGCTTGCTGGATTTGCAGAACCCGATCTGGTCCGGTGCGATCACCCGGTAGCCGGCCGCGCTGAGTGCGCTGATGGTGTCTTTCCAGGTGGCCGCGCAGAAGTTCTTGCCGTGCAGAAGCACCACCGTGCCTGTAACGGCGGTGCCGGCCGGAGGGACGTCCAGGTAGGCCATCTGCAGCGGCTGCCGCTGCGACTCAAGGTCGAAGGTCTTGACCGGCCACGGGTAGTCGAAGCCTTCCAGGCGGGGCCCGTAGGTGTCGGCGGCAAGGGTGGTCAAGGGCAGGCAGGCAAGCAGGGCGGCGGCCAGGATGCGCATGGCGGTCTCCGGAACGGGGGAGACCTGACTGTACCGGAGCAGCCGTGCAGGTGTGCCGATGATGCGACCGGGGCAGCCGACCAACGGTCGGCTCTACCGGCGGGTCAGTCGATCAGCACTCGATGACGTTGACCGCGAGCCCGCCGCGGCTGGTTTCCTTGTACTTGTCCTGCATGTCGCGGCCGGTGTCGCGCATGGTCTTGATCACCTTGTCCAGCGAGACCTTGTGCTTGCCGTCGCCGCGCATGGCCATGCGGCTGGCGTTGATCGCCTTCACCGCGCCCATCGCGTTGCGCTCGATGCAGGGAATCTGCACCAGCCCGCCGATCGGGTCGCAGGTCAGGCCGAGGTTGTGCTCCATGCCGATTTCGGCCGCGTTCTCGATCTGGCTGGGGTTGCCGCCGAGCGCGGCGACCAGGCCGCCGGCCGCCATCGAGCAGGCCACGCCCACTTCGCCCTGGCAGCCCACTTCGGCGCCCGAGATCGAGGCGTTTTCCTTGTACAGGATGCCGATGGCCGCCGAGGTCAGCAGGAAGTCGAAGATACGTTGTTCATTGGCGCCGGGGCAGAAACGGTCGAAGTAATGCAGCACCGCCGGCAGTACGCCGGCCGCACCGTTGGTCGGCGCGGTGACCACGCGGCCACCGGCGGCGTTTTCTTCATTGACCGCCAGGGCGTACAGGTTCACCCAGTCGAGCGTGGTCAGCGGGTCGCGCATGCCCGCTTCGGGCTTGGACGACAGTTCGCGGTACAGCGCCGGGGCGCGACGGGACACATGCAGGCCGCCGGGCAACGTGCCTTCCTGGCGGATGCCACGGGCCACGCAGGCCTGCATCGCGCCCCAGATCTCACGCAGCTGCTCGCGGATCTCGTCCTCGCTGCGCCAGCACTTCTCGTTCTCGAACATCATCTGGGCGATGCTCAACCCGCTGCGCGCGGTCTGCGCCAGCAGCTCGTCGCCGCTCTTGAACGGGTAGGGCAGCGGGGTTTCATCGGGCACGATGCGGTCGTCGGCGGCATCGTCCTGGTTGACCACGAAGCCGCCGCCGACCGAGTAGTAATCGCGCGTGGCGATGACCTGTTCGTCGGCGTCATAAGCGGTGAACCGCATGCCGTTGGTGTGGTACGGCAGCTTCTGGCGCTTGTTCAGGCCCAGGTCGCGCTTCTCGTCGAAGGCGATCTCGTGGGTGCCCATCAGGCGGATCCGCTTGCTGCCGCGGATGCGCTCGAGGGTCTCGGGAATGATGTCCGGGTCGATCAGGTTCGGGCGCTGCCCTTCCAGCCCGAGCAGCACCGCCTTGTCGGTGCCGTGGCCGCGCCCGGTCAGGGCCAGCGAGCCGTATACGTCGGCGCGGATGCGCACCACGTCCTGCAGGCGGCCCGGGTCCAGCAACCAGCGGTGCACGAAGCGTTCGGCGGCCTTCATCGGTCCCACGGTGTGCGAGGAGCTCGGGCCAATGCCGATCTTGAAAACGTCGAACGTGCTGACAGCCATGATTGCCAAACTGCGGGTATCGGATGGAGCACTATTCTATGCTGTCGCAGGCGCCAGCCTTGAGTGCGGCGCAACATTTCCCAAGGCGGGTGGGCCGGTGTTTACCTTGTTCCAGCGTGATGACTGCCATCTGTGCGACCAGGCCCTGGCGGTCCTGGCCCAGGCCCGGGTGCCCGGCCTGGAGAGCGTGTTCGTTGATGACGATGCCGCCCTGGAGGCCCGCTACGGCCTGCGCGTGCCGGTGCTGCGCGATGCGCAGGGGCGGGAACTGGACTGGCCGTTCGATGTGGCGGCGGTAGACGCCTGGCGCCGGTAGAGCCGACCGTTGGTCGGCTGCGCGGGGGGCATCATCGTTGCTGCAGCCGACCAACGGTCGGCTCTGCCGGAGGGCATCATCGTTACAGGGGCCGACCAACGGTCGGCTCTACCTGTAGCCGGCGCGGCTTATTTTGCTTTCAGTACGACCTTGGTGCTGATCGCCGTTTCGTTCGGAATGGTCTTGGTGTCGGCCCAGTCGCCGCCGCCCACGCCGAAGTCCAGGCGCTTGACCGTCGCCTTGCCGCTCAGCACCGGCTGCGCGCCCGGGGTCCAGGTGAAGGTGAGGGTGACCGGCTTGCTCACGCCGCGCAGTTCCAGGGTGCCGTCGGCGGCGTACTGGTTGTTGCCCAGCGCCCGGAACGTGGTGGCGCTGTACTTGGCCTGGGCGAACTTGCCGACGTTGAAGAAATCCGCGCCCTGCAGGGTCGAGTCGCGGTCGCTGTTGCCGCTCTTGGCACCGGCCAGCGGGATGGTCACTTCCAGCTTCGATCCTTCCAGCTTGGCCGGGTCGAAGCTTAGCTTGGTGTCGAAGCCCGGGAAGGTGCCGGTGAACACTTCGCCATCGTACTTGGTGGCAAACACCAGTACCGAACCGGGGGCCTGCACGTAATCGGCGGCCAGCACCGGGGCGGTGGCCATCAGGCCGGCCAGGGCGGCGGCCACGGCGGCGGGAGAGGTGAGCTTGATGGTCATGGTCAGTCCTTCTGGGGGGAGGCAAGCCAGCGCTGCGGCAGCATGCGCGCAAGGGTGGCATCGCGTTGGTAAAAATGGTGGTAAAGCGCGGCACCGGCGTGGGCCAGCACGACCGCGATGAGCAGCCAGAAGCCCCATTCGTGGATGGCGTGGGAGAGCTGGGTGGTGCGTTCATCCGGGCCGCTGAGCTTGGGTACGTCGACCAGCCCGAACCAGCGGAACGGGCGCAGCCCGCTGGCCGAGTCGTACAGCCAGCCCGACAGCGGGAGGGCGAACATCAGCACGTACAGCAGCCAATGCGTGGCCGAGGCGATGCGTTCCTGCCAGGTGGGCGTGCCGGGCACCGGGGCGGGGGCGCCGGCGTACAGGCGCCAGCCCAGCCGGGCCACCACCAGCGCCAGTACGGTAATCCCCACCGACTTGTGCAGGGTATAGATCCAGAAGTACTTGGGCGTCTTCGGGAACTCGCCCATGGTCAGGCCCAGGATGCCCATGGCCAGGATCAGCAGGGCGATCACCCAATGCAGGGTCTGGCTGACGCCGCCCCAGCGGGTCGCGGTGTTCTTGGCAGTCATGGCGTGGTCTCCTCGACCGGCTGTGGGGATGGAACCTGGGAGTCGTCGCGCGGCGGCGGAGTTCCCGTGGGGTCGATCGGCGGCGTGTCGGCCGGATCGGCGGCATTTCTGTCGCGAACGGCCTCTGCTTCGATCCGCAGCGCCACCGCGTCGCCGATCATCGACGGCCAGCCAGACACCCCGAACGCACTGCGGCTGAGCGTGGCGGTGGCGGAGAACCCGGCGGTGCGGCGGAACGGGGGCAGCGGGTGACGCTTGAGTGCATTGAGGGTGACCGCCAGGGTGACCTCGGCGGTGACGCCATGCAGGGTCAGCTGGCCGGTGACGTTGGCGTGGGTGTCATCAATGGGCTCGACCCGGGTCGAGACGAACCGCGCCTGCGGGAAGCGTTCGGCATCCAGCAGGTTGCGCGCCAGCGTGGCCGTGTTCCATTTTTCATCGCCCAGGTCCAGCCGCTGGAGCGGCACGCTCACGCTGAGCGTGGCGGTCCGCCAGTCCTGCGGATCGAACACCAGCACCCCTTCGCTGCCGGACACCGTGCCCAGCGCGTGCGAGAAGCCGGCATGCTCCACCGCAAACAGCACGCGGGTGTGGACCGGATCCAGCCGGTAGGTATCGGGCGCGGCCTGCGCTGCCCACGGGGCGGTGCACAGCAGCAGGGCGAGGGTCAGGCGCAGGATCATGGCCGGGCTCCGGGAAGGTCAGGGCCGATCATACGCACAGCACCGTCACCGGCAGCAGTGTCATGGCTGCAACAGATCGTGGTGCAACTTTCCGTCGGCGGCGGCCCAGAGGCTGCGTCGGCCCGCGCGCGGCCGCAGGGGCTGTGGGACAATCAGCGGCTACAGGGAGATCTGGATGGCGATGGGAACGCGTGGCTGCTGCGCGGGCATCGTGCTGCTGGTCCTGGCATTGTGCCTGGTGCCGGTGGCGGCATGGGCCGCAGGAACAACGGCTGGAACATCGGCAGAAACGCCGCGCATGCGCCGCCTCGGTGCTGCCGACGGCATGCCGTCGCGCATGGTGCTGGCACTCGCACAGGATCGCCAGGGCTACATCTGGGCGGCCACCGACGACGGCCTGGCGCGCGTGGATGGCGTGGGCCTGCGCGTGTGGCGGCATGACCCGGCCGACCCCGGCTCGATTCCCGGCAACGAAGTGGAAACCCTGCTGGTGGACCCGATGGACCGGGTCTGGGTGGGGGTGAACGGCGTCGGCCTCAGCATGCTGGCCCCCGGGCGCGCGGCCTTCCAGCATTTCACCGACCTCAATGCCCGCTGCGATGGCCAGTTCTGGTCGCTGGCCTATGCGGCCAAGTCGCTGTGGATCGGCACCAACCGGCACGGCATCTGCCGGCGAGGGGAAGACGGCAGCCTGGTGCAGTACCACGCCGATCCGAACGACCCCGACAGCCTGCCCGATGACACCATCTACACCCTGCTGGCGGACCCGAACGGGCATGTGTGGATCGGCACCGGCAGCGGCGTGGCGCGCTGGGACGGGCAGCGCTTCCATCGCATCGCACCGGCGCTGCTTGGCGGCAAGAGCGTGTTCCGGCTGACCCGCGAACCCGATGGCACCGTGTGGGCCGGTACCGAAGGCGGTTTGTTCCGCATCGGCGCCGATGGCAACGTGCGCAAGGCACCGTGGACGCTCAGTGCCGACGTACGTGCGGCCACCGTCATCCACGATCGCAACGGCGGCTACTGGCTGGGCACGGCCGATGGCCTGTACCGTGGCGACGAAGCCGCGGTGCACCTGCTGGCCGGTGATGCCGGCAGCGGCTTCCTGACCGCGCGCAGCGGTGTGCTGGACATGTTGCAGGACCACGAAGGGGGGCTGTGGGTCGCCATGCTGACCCAGGGGCTGGCCTATCTGCCGCCGGGGTGGAAGCGCTTTTCCACCTGGTACCAGCTCGACGGCAAGCCGCTGGACAGCGTGTACCTGCTGAGTGCCGCCGCGGCCGGCAACGATTTCTACATCGGCGGTGCGCACGGGATCTACCGGCTGGACACGCAGGGCACGCTACGCCAGATCGCCGATGACAGGCAGCTGGGCGTGGGCGCCATCTGGTCGGTGCTGCCGCGTGCCGACGGCGCGCTGTGGATCGGCCGGGGCGGGCGACTGGGCCTCTACCAGCCGCGCACCGGCCAGCTGCGCGAGTGGAAGATCGGCGGCGGGTCGGACGTGCGCCAGCGCATCGACCTGATCCGTCAGGCTCCCAATGGTGAGTTGTGGATGTCGGTCATGAGCCTTGGCATCCAGCGGCGCGATGCGCAGGGCAACCTGCTGGACACCATCCGCATCGAGGAAGGCCGCGGGCTGACCGAGAACCCGGTCGAGCAGATGCTGTTCGACCCGCGCGGACAACTCTGGATCATGGGCGGCATGGGCCTGCTGCGCTGGACCGAGGACCGCTTCGAGCAGGTCCCGGGCATTTCCCGCGGCAGCATCTACGACCTCACCTGGACCAGCCCGAACGAGCTCTGGCTGGCACGCAACGGCGCGCTGGAGCGGTACAGCTGGGACGGCCTGAGCATGACCCTGCGCGAGCGGGTAGGCGCTGCGCAGGGCCTGCCGGCGGTATCGATGGGCGGGGTGGTCACCGGTCGTCAGGGCCAGGTCTGGGCCACCACGCCGCGCGGGCTGGTGCGCTGGGATGGCGCGCAGCGCCGGTTGCGCGTCTATGGTGAGCGCGACGGGCTGCCCGACGTGGAATTCAGTGGCCGGCCGCCGGTGCGTGCGGCCAACGGGCGCATGCTGGCGGTGACCGCCACCGGGCTGGTCGGTTTCGACCCGGATGCCGCCGATGTGCCGCTGCCGCCCTCGCAGCTGGTGATCGACAACGTGCAGGTTCGCCGCGACGACGCCGAAGGCCAGCAGTCGCTACCCCCGGATGCACCAATCGTGCTGGGCCCGCAGGACCGCGACCTGATCATCACCGCACGGCTGCTGTCTTACGCCAATCCGCAGGGCAACCGCTATCGCTATCGCGTGTCCGGCTACGACCAGAACTGGGTGATGCAGGCCGCCGATGGCGAACGCCTGCTGTCGCGCCTGCCCTCGGGCCACTATGCCATCGACGTGCAGGCGGCCACGCCGCAGGGGCAGTGGACGCCCTCGCGCACGCTCAGCGTGGAAGTGCTGCCGCCGTGGTGGCGCAGCAGCTGGGCGATCCTGGCGTACCTGCTGCTGTGGCTGCTGCTGGTGGCCGTGGTGGTGTACGTGGCACGCGTGCGCCTGCGCCGTCGCCAGCAATGGCAGCTGACCGTGCACAAGCAGCAGATCGCAGAGCAGGCATCGCAGGCCAAGAGCCAGTTCCTGGCCACCCTGGGCCACGAGGTGCGCACGCCGATGACCGGTGTGCTGGGCATGAGCGAACTGCTGCTGGCCACGCCGCTGGATGAACTGCAGCGCGGCTATGCCGCGTCCATCCAGCATGCCGGCACCCACCTGCTGCGGCTGGTCAACGACGCGCTGGACCTGGCCCGGATCGAAGCCGGGCGGCTGGAACTGGACATCCGCCCGTTCGACCTGATGTCGATGCTGGCCCAGGTACAGGCGCTGATGGAGCCGATGGCGCACCACCGTGGCCTGGCGTTCGAGCGCAGCTTCAATCTGCCCGGTCCGATCCTGGTCAGCGGCGACGAAATGCGCGTGCGGCAGATCCTGATGAACCTGCTGGGCAATGCGATCAAGTTCACCGAGCGCGGGCACGTAAGCCTGGGCGCGGAACTGATCGATGGCGGCATGGGCATCATTTTCGAGGTGGCCGACACCGGGCCGGGCATCAACACCGACCAGCAGCAGCGCCTGTTCCATCGCTTCGAACAGGCCGACGGCCCGCGGACGGCATCGCGCTATGGCGGAAGCGGGCTGGGTCTGGCGATCTGCCAGGAACTGGCGGTGGCGATGGGCGGGCGTATCGACATCGACAGCCGGCTGGGCCACGGCGCGCGTTTCAGCGTGCAGTTGCCGCTGCCGTGGACCCAGCAGCAGGGCACTGTCGCCAGCCACGCGTCCGATGCCGCGCGCATCCAATTGCCGCCCCTGCGCTTGCTGCTGGTGGAAGACGACCCGACCGTGGCCGATGTGATCGCCGGCCTGCTGCAGGCGCGTGGCCACGAGGTGGTGCACGTGCTGCATGGGTTGGCCGCGTTGTCGGAAGTGGCTGCCGGCCGCTTCGATGTCGGCCTGCTCGATCTGGACCTGCCGGCCTTGGATGGCATCGCCATCGCCGGCCAGTTGCGCGCGATGGGCTATGAGTTGCCGCTGATCGCCGTGACGGCACGGTCGGACGCCTACGCCGAACAGCAGGTGCTGCAGGGCGGTTTCGACGGCTTCCTGCGCAAGCCGGTGACCGGTGATCTGCTCATCGATGCCATCGCCCAGGCACGGGCACTGCGCCAGCGCGAGAGCTGAATGCCGGTCGTGATTGAGTGCATCAGTTGATGGGCGGCGTTCGATCAAATCTGGAATTGTCCAGACTGTGATCTCGCACCGGGATCAGGGCTGTGATCCTGATGTCGCCGCTTTATTGTTCCCGCGATGACTTGGTTCCCGTTCAATCACAGGTGCGTTTAGGCAGGACAGGGCGGCGGATTGGCGGCCGCGGGCTGGCGGCACTGTTGCTGGGGTGCTGGCCATGGGCCCTGCTGGCGTCGGTGCTTGATCTGCCCTGGCCACGGCAACTGGGGGTCATCGATGGCCTGCCCACCACGGGCATCCATGCCATGGCCGAAGATGCCACCGGCTATCTGTGGATGGCCAGCAGTGAAGGCCTGCTGCGTTTTGATGGACGGCGGTCGCGGGTGTTTGGGGACGAACACGGGTTGCACGACACCACCCTGCACGCGTTGCATGTCGACCCCGCAGGCAGGGTATGGGTGGGCACGGCCTCGCAGGGGCTGCTGATGCTGGGTGTTGAACGTCGCCGCTTCGAGCGCGCCGGTGCACAGGTTCCGTGGGCCGTGCGCAGCGGCACCATCCATGCCATTGCCGGCGGTGGTGGCAGCCCGCTTTGGGTCATCGGATCGGACCATCGTCTGTACATGCTGCCGGCACTGGATGCGCACTGGCAGGTGGTGGATGCCGGCGCGGCCTCCGTCACTGCCCTGGCCATCGACCACGCCGGGCGCCTGTGGGTGGGAACGTCGCAGGGGGTGCGTCGCTTTGCCGACGGCCGTCTGCAGCGTGCCGGCACCGCCCGGGGCGCTGACGGCCCAATACAGGCGCTGTGGTCCGATCCCCAGGGCGGCATCCATGCCAGCAATGGGGTACGCACATGGGGTGAAGTCATGGGCAGGCGGTCCGGCAGCGTGTCGGCGTCCGGGCGACCGCTGCTGCGCAGCGCCGATGGTGCGTTGTGGACGCAGCGCGGCACGGGCCTGTACCTGACGCGCGGAACGCACCGCCAGCGCGTGCCCCTCAGGCCGTTGCAGGGACCCTCAACGCGCGCGGTGGAGATGTACGCGGCGGTGCAGGACCGGCATGGCGACATCTGGTTCCTGAGCAGGGCGCACGGCGTGTGGCGGCTGCCCGCGCGGTGGCGTGACTTCACCGCATTGCCGATGGCGGGCGACGGGCTGCCGGGCATTCGCACGCATGACGTGCTGGCCCTGGCCGCGGCGGCCGATGG
>NZ_QAIW01000335.1:13277-18298 GCF_003061285.1 Stenotrophomonas sp. HMWF003
GGGCAGCCAGGGCCGGCTGCAGCGCCTTGACCTGCGCACCGGTGCGAGCAGTGCGCATCTTGACCTGCCCCATGCCGGCCCCAGCGCGCAGCCGGTGGGCATGGCAGAGGATCGGCAGCAGCGGCTCTGGATCGCCAGTGCCGGGCAGTTGACGCGCTACGATCCTGCGCGCGGGGAGGTGCGTCGATGGTCGCTGGGCGGGTCATCCAACGACGCGGGCGCGCACCTGCAGACCTGTCCGGATGGCACGGTGTGGGTGGCCGGCAGCGGCCAGATCCAGCACTGGTCAGCGCAGGGCCGGCGACAGCTGGCGCAGGCCCCCGGCACCCTGGGCCTGAGCGCGTCGATGTCGGGACGGCAGCTGTTGTGCAGCCGGGACGGTGTGCTGTGGGCGACCGATCGCGACGGGCTCAAGACATGGGATACATCCCGCGGCCGCTTCGTGGCCGCCGAACGCACCGGCAGTGCGGTGGCGGCCATGGCCGAGGCCGACGATGGAAGCCTCTGGCTCAGCCGTCAGGACGCGCTGGAACAGCATCGCTGGGATGGACGCGTGCTGCACCGGCTGCGCCGGTTCGATGCTGCGCAGGGCTACCCGCTGCTGCGCGCAGAGGCGTTGGTGGTGGATGGCCAGGGCATCGTGTGGGCCGGTGCCGCGCGCGGCATGGTGCGGCTGGACCCGGAGCGAGGCCGGGTGCGCGTGCTGGGCAGCGCCGACGGCCTGCCGGTGCAGGAAGTCCTTGCGCACCGCCTGGTACGGCTGGGCACCGGGGTGCTGGCCGCGGCCGTGCGCGAGGGCGGGCTGCTGCTGATCGAGCCCGCGGCCGTGGTCGAACAGGGGCCGACGCCGGTACTGGTGGTCAACGCGGTCCGGGTCGAGCGCAATGGCACGCCGTTGACGGTGCGCACCGATGCGGCGACGGTGCCGTTGGCCAGCAGCGACCGCAACATCCAGGTCGCAGTCAATCTACTGGGCCCGGGCGATGCCGATCGCATCCAGCACCGGTTCCGTCTGCAAGGCCATGACCCGGACTGGGTGGAGACCGGCCCGGTGGCACTGCGCACCTTTGCGCGCCTGCCGGCCGGCGAGCACCGTCTGGCGGTACAGGCACGGCACGGCGACGGTGGGTGGTCGGCCCCGGCCGAGCGGCTGCTGCAGGTGGCGCCGGGGTGGTGGGAGACGGCGGCAGGCCAAGGCGTAGCGCTGCTGACCGCGGCGCTGGCGGTGGTCCTGCTGGGAAGGCTGGTCACCTACGCACTGCGGCAGCGCGCCGCCTTGCGCGAGGCACGCATGCAGCGCTGCCTGGCCGAACAGGCGTCGGCGCGCCGCACGCGCTTCCTGGGGCGTCTTGGCAGGCGCATCCGCATTCCGATGACGATCATCGCCGGCTGGAGCGAACTGCTGCTGCAGGGGCCGCTACCGCAGCCGCAGCGTGCACGGGCCGACAGCCTGCGCCGCGCGGGGCTGCACCTGGTGCAGCTGGTGGACGATGCCCTGGACCTGGCCAGCATTGAAGCCGGGCGTCTGCAGCTGGACCACGTGGCGTTTTCGCCGGTGGTGCTGCTGCATGAACTCCATGCGTTGATGGCGCCCGTGGCCGATGCCAAGCACGTGCAGCTGCACTGGAGCAGTCGTCTGGATCCGCAGCGGTGGCTGCTGGGCGACCCCCGGCGGTTGCGCCAGATACTGCTCAACCTGGTCGGCAATGCGGTGAAGTTCACCGCGCAGGGACGCGTCGAGGTATCGATACAGGCCGGCCCGCAAGGGCAGGGCCTGCACCTGGTGGTGGCCGACACAGGGCCGGGCATGACCGCCGCGCAGGTGCAGCGGTTGTTCCAGCGCTTCGAGCAGGCCGATGGAGCCGCGACGATGGCCCGCCACGGCGGCAGCGGCCTGGGCCTGGCGATCAGCCGTGAACTGGCCCAGGCGATGGGGGGCGACATCACGGTGGACAGCCGGCCCGGGCTGGGGACCCGTTTCGAGGTGCAGCTGCCCCTGGCAACCACGTCGCAGCCGACAACCGCGCCTGCCACGCACGCGGGAGCCGGCGGGGCGGTTCTGGTCGGGACAACGGTCCTGCTGCTGTTGGCGGATCCGGACATCGCCGACGTCGTTGCGGCGCTTCTGCGCGCGCAGGGGTGTCGGGTGGTCGTGGGATGCGACGATCCGAGGGCCCTGCCAGGCGGGCCGGCGGTGTCCTGGCAACTGATCGCAACCGACCCGGACCTGCGGATGGGCGATGTGCTGGCCGGGACGTGGCTGGCGCAACGCTGGCCGGGAGTACCGCGACTGGCGTTGACCCCACGTGCCGATGCCGACGCAGAACGCGATGCGATGGCGGCCGGCTTCACTGCCTTCGTCCGCCTGCCACTCGGCGATGCCGCGCTGCGTGCGGCGCTGCTGCAGTGCCGGGCAGTGCGATGAGGCGCCGGTTGGCAGGGCGGACCCTGGCGCTGTTGCTGCTGGCATCGATCGCCTCGGCAGCGGCGGCGCGCGTGCCCGAGGCTGCCCGTGTGACGACGGCCGATGGTCTGCCTTCCAACGCCGTGCACCAGGTTGTGCAGGATCGGCAGGGGTATCTGTGGTTTGCCACCGACGACGGGCTGGCGCGTTTCGACGGGCGCCAGTTCCGCCTCTGGCGCCGCGAGCAGGGATTGGCCGACAACGTGTTGCCCAGCCTGGCCGTGGACGCCCAGGACCAGCTCTGGATGGGAACCGGCTACGGCACGCTGATGCGGATGTCGGCCGACCGCAGCCGGATCGACGGGTTTGGTGGCGCCGGCCACCCGGCCCTGGCCGGGGTGCCGATCAGCGCAGTGCTGCCTGACGTAGAAGGCGGGGTGTGGTTCGGTACCCGTGGCGCCGGCCTGTTCCGCTTGGACCGTCAGCAGCGTCTCCGGCAGTTCCTGCCGACGCTGCGCGATGACGGCGTGCCGGCCGGCGATGTCGGGCATTTGGCGGTCGATGATCGTGGCGTGCTCTGGATAGGCACCTCGCAGGGATTGGCCTGTTGGCAGGCCGGGCGCTTCCATCGCCCGCCCGATCCACGCGTGGCGCACGCGGCGGTCCTTGGATTGAACCAGGACAGCGCAGGCGTGGTGTGGGTAAGCACGGCCCTGGGCCAGTGGCATGGCACCGCGTGCAGCGCGCTGCAGGCCGCCCCCGTCCCTGCCCAGCGTCGCCTGTTGGGCATCGGTGGCGATGGCGCGCACTGGCTGGCCGAACCCGGTCGGATCTGGCACCAGCCAGTGGATGGCGGCGCGGCGACCCCCGTGTCGTTCGCCATGGCCGGGCGCGGCGCGCCCCCGAGCCTGCGGGGCGCCTTCGAAGATCGGAATGGCGGCGCGTGGCTGCTGGGACGCCATCTGGGGCTGTGGCGCCTGCCACCGCGATGGTCACGGTTCACGCGACGACAGGCGCCCGCAGGGCAGGTGGGGCTGGACGGTTTTCTGCCCGCGTCGGCGCGGACAAGCGAGGAGCTGGCCTGCAACGACGCGCGCTACTGGCGCCTCCACGCCGGCATGCTGGAGGGCCGCGGACCGGCGCGGCGTCGGCAGGTGCGCTGGCCGCTGCAGGGGGCCGGGCAGGCACCGCTGCGCGGGCCCGTGTCGCTGCACTGTGCAGGCGACGGCGGCGTCTGGCTGGGCAGCCGCGAGGGGTTGATGCGCTGGAGCGGCGCGCAGCTGCAACCTGTCGCCGGTGCACCCACGGCAATCACTGCATTGCACGTTGCCGCCGATGGGCACCTGTGGGTGGCCAGCATGGGCGCACTTCATCGCTACCAATGGCATGACGGGCGCCTGCAGCGCAGCCTGCGTCTGGATGAGCGCGATGGCGTGCCGGCACAGGCGGTGAATGCATTGGCCACCGACGCCGATGGCGCGCTGTGGGGCGTTTCCAGCCATGGCCTGCTGCGGGTCGCACCTCCCTGGAATGCGCTCCGTGTGTTCACGCGCGATGACGGCATCCCGGCCGCCCTGCTGAAGGCACGCCTGCAGGCGCAGGGGCGGCAGATGCTGGCCATCGACGCCGACGGCGCGATCGCGTTCGACCCTGCGCTTCTGGCGCGCCCGGCCACGCCGTCGTCGCTGGTGATCGAGCGGGTGCAGGTGCGCCGGGACCAGCGCCTGCTGACGCTGCCACCGGCGGCGTCGCTGCAGCTGCGGGCAGAGGATCGTGACATCCAGATCACCGCCAGGGTCCTGTCCGCCCAGCTCGACCCGGGCCAGCAGTATCGTTTCCGCCTGCGTGATGGCGCACGTGGATGGCACCGCACCCGCAGCCGTGGCACGGTGGATTTTCCGAAGCTGGCACCGGGTCGGCATGTACTGGAGTACCAAGAGCGTAGCGGCGAGGGGCGCTGGTCGGCGGTGCACACCCTGGTACTGGAGGTGCAGCCCGATGGCTGGCAGTACCGGCAGCCATCCGTTGCGCACGCCGCCAGCGTGGTCGGGGTGCTGGGGTTGCTGGCCTGGCTGGGCGGGCGCAGCCTGTCGCGGTCGCGCGCGCGCCGCGCCACGGCGCAGCGGCACGCATGGGCACAGCAGTCGGCGCAGGCCAAGGCGCACTACCTGGCCACGTTCGGGCACGAAGTGCGTACGCCGTTGACGGGCGTGCTGGGGATGACCGAACTGCTGCTGGCCTCGCCGCTGGATGCGCAGCAACGGCGTCGGCTGCAACGGATCGATCGCGGGGGGCGGCAGTTGCTGGCCATCGTCAACCAGGCGCTGGATGACGCCCGCATGGATGCGGGCCGGTTGCCACTGCAGTGCCGCGAGGTTGAATTGCCCGCGTTGCTGCAGCGCTGGCGGCAGAGCGCGCAGCTGGACCTGTGCGCGCAGGGCAGCAGCCTGGCGGCATGCGTTGACCTGCCCGGTGCAGCGCGCGTGCATACCGATCCCGAGCGCGTGCAGCAGGTGCTGCAGCGGGTAGTGGATGTCATGGTGCAGACGCTGGGCGCGTGCAGGATGTCGTTCCGTGCCAGCTGGTTGCCAGGGCGCAGTGGCGTGCTGGTGGATAT
>NZ_QAIW01000336.1:0-2437 GCF_003061285.1 Stenotrophomonas sp. HMWF003
ACCGACGCCTCGATCAACCCGGGCAACTCCGGCGGTGCGCTGGTCAACCTGCAGGGCCAGCTGGTGGGCATCAATACCGCCAGCTTCAATCCGCAGGGCAGCATGGCCGGCAACATCGGCCTGGGCCTGGCCATTCCGTCCAACCTGGCACGCGACGTGGTGGACCAGCTGGTCAAGCATGGCGTGGTGGTACGCGGCACGCTGGGCGTGGAAGCGCAGAACCTGACCCAGCAGATCGCCCAGGGCCTGGGCTTGAACGAAGCGCGCGGCGCGCTGGTCACGCGGGTACTGGCCGGCTCCGGCGCGGCCGCCGCCGGCCTGCGCCCGGGCGATGTGGTGGTGTCGGCCAACGGCCAGCGCGTGGACAGCGCGCAGGCGCTGCACAACATTGAAGGCCTGGCGCCGGTGGGCAGCACGCTCACCCTGGATATCCGCCGCGACGGCAAGGCGCAGCAGCTCAAGGCCACGCTGAAGGAACAGGCGCGCGCGGTCAGCGGCGACACGCTCGACCCGCGCCTGGCCGGGGCCACCTTCGTGGACCTGCCCGAGTCGCTGCGCCAGGCCGGCATCAGCGGCGTGCAGGTCAGCGAGGTCAAGCGCGGCAGCCGCGCGGCCAGCTCGGGCCTTGCCGCCGGCGATGTGATCACCGAAACCACCGCCGGCGAGTTCGCCGACCTGGCCAGCTGGCGCGCCAACTTCCAGCAACGCCCGCCGCAGCTGGTGCTGCGCATCGTGCGCGGCAACACGCCCGGCGTGCTGGTGATGCGCTGAACCGGTCAGCCGGCCTTCGCGCGCATCTCACGCCAGCTAACACCCTCTACACCCGGCCGATGCTATTACCTTGAGTTCGTTACCGCGGTTCCTGCCCGGTCACCTTCCCCATCGCACATAACGGAGAGTCACGATGAGCCCCACCAATACCGAAAACCTGAAGGAACACCTGGGCGAAGCCGGTTCGCACCTGAAGTCGGCCGCCACCGCTGCAGGCGGCGCGATCAAGGGCGCCACCGGTGCCGCGGGCGACGAACTGCGGATCGGCAAGGCCAACGTCAAGGCCGAGCTGTCCGACACCGCGCTGTCGGGCCTGGCTGCCGCCGAGTTCGGTGGTGCCGCCGCCAAGGAGCAGGTCGATGCCCTGATGGACAAGGGCAAGGACCTGGTGGACAGCGCCGCCGAGCTCATCCGCGAGCGTCCGCTGGCCTCCTTCGGCGTCGCCTTCGCCGCCGGCTGGATCATCGCCAAGCTGGCCCGCAGCGGCGGCGACAAGTAATCCGGCGTGAGCGATCAAGCCCAGTCGACCGCCACCGGTGGCGCGGACGCCCCGCCACCGGACGGCGCTGAGAAGGCGCCCCACCTGGATGAAAGCATCCGCCAGGTGGGTGCCGCCGGTCGTGACACCGTGGAGTCGGCCAAGCACACGCTGCGGTCACTGCGCCGGTTGGCCTCGGCCGATTTCGCGCTGGCGCGCAGTGCCTTCGGGCGGGCGCTGGCGTGGAGTGGCGTAGCGATCGTGTTCGGTGCGTCGGCCTGGCTGTTGCTGGCCGGCACGCTGATCGCGCTGATGGTGCGCTGGGGCATGACCTGGTTCCACTCGCTGCTGATCACCTCGATCCTCAGCCTGATCGTGACCGGCTATGCCATGTGGCGGGTGTCGTTCTTCTTCCGCCATACCGGCATGCATGCCACCCGTCGCCAGTTGTCGCGGCTGGGGCTGTATGACGAACCGAGCGAAGAAGATCCCGATGCCGACGTCGATACGACGGGGGCCAAGCGATGAATTTTGAAGCCTTGCGGCAACGCGTGCAGCGTGCCGAACTGGTCGTGGCGGTGCGGGTGGAGAAAACCCGCAGCAGCTGGTTCACCCTCAGCGACGCATGGCGGGCCGGTTGGACGCCGTTGCGCATCATCACCGTGGGCCTGGCCGGCGGTTTCCTGGCCGGCAAGCTGGAGCCCACCGGGCTCGGGGCGAAGGTCCAGGGCGCGCGCTGGCTGCAGATGATCGGCTCGGTGTCCAACCTGTTGGCCAGTACCCAGGCCGCGTTTGCGTCGATGCAGGCCAGTGAAGCGGCCGACACCGCCGAGCAGGCCGCCGACAAGGTGGATGATGCGGTGGACGGCGTGCCGCGCCAGCCACCCGCGCCACGCGCCGCAGCCGCTGCAGCACCGCGTGTCGACGCCGGTGACCAGCGCCAACCGCAGCCGGCCGAAGCGGCGACGGATCTTTCCGAACGCTGAGTCCGGCCGATCCGCCGGGGTAATGCATCTGAAGCCCTGCCGCCCACCGCGGCGGGGTTTTTTATTGCGTGCCGCGCAGACGGCTGGCTGGGGTGTATCCCGCGCCGGCGCGGATGCGTTTTGACCCCGCCACCAACACGCCGCCCGCACCTGGCTTGCCCAATAATGGCGCACCTTTCCTGCCCGGCGCCCGCATGAGCGT
>NZ_QAIW01000337.1:0-545 GCF_003061285.1 Stenotrophomonas sp. HMWF003
ACCCCGGCCCAGCCTGGGTGCCCACACAGCGCCAGGCTTCCGCTCTTCCCTCTATCGAGAAACGCCCCCTTCTTTGGCCGCTGCCACCCCCAACCCGCGTTGTCCCTCTTGTCGAACACGCAACAGCCAGCAAACCAAGTGCCTGCCCGCCTCGTCGGTCCAGGCCGCGGACCCGGACGTGGGGCGGCACGTCCAAGGCCACCGGACCAGCATCAGATTCCGCCCGTGATCCTCGTCTACAAGGTGACGCATGGCGGCAGTCCCTGATTTTCCGGCCCGGTGTGTAATCTGGTTTGGGTCCCCGCAGGCGGCCGAACGGGCCGCACTGGCAGCCGCAGGCTGGCAGGTGCGCGGCGTGGCCACCGACGACTGCGTGGCCATCGGCATGCGCGGCAGCGACCAGGTGGTTGGCCTGCTCGACCTGCGCAGCGCCTTGCCCGCCAACCTGGCCCGGCTACAGGCCCTGCTCGACGAACACCGGCACATGACCCTGCTGGCCATCCTGCCGGCGGGCGCACCGCCACCCTCGCCCGCCCTCCATGCAC
>NZ_QAIW01000337.1:564-1160 GCF_003061285.1 Stenotrophomonas sp. HMWF003
GCGCCGCTGGACCTGGGCCGCATCGTCCAGCGCCTGCAGCAACTGGCCGGCGACGCCGCACAGCCCCCCACCCACGGACCGCAGCAGCTGATCGGCGACAGCGCCGTGCTGCAGGTCGCGCGCAGCGCCATCCGCAAGTTTGCCCCGGTCGACCTGCCGGTACTCATCACCGGCGAAACCGGCACCGGCAAGGAACTGGCCGCTCAGGCCCTGCACGCATTGTCGCCGCGCCATGCCCGGCCATTCCTGGCCGTCAACTGTGGCGCCATCCCGGCCGCGCTGGTCCAGTCCGAACTGTTCGGCCACGAACGTGGCGCCTTCACCGGCGCCGCCAACCGCCGGCTGGGCCTGTTCGAGACCGCCAGCGGCGGCACCGTCTTCCTCGATGAAATCGGTGATCTCCCGCTGGATGCACAGACCAACCTGCTGCGCGTGCTGCAGGAAGGCACCGTCGAACGGGTCGGCAGCAACAAACCGCTGGCGGTGGATGTGCGGGTGCTGGCCGCCACCCACGTGGACCTGGAACAGGCGGTGGAGCGCGGGCAGTTCCGCCGCGACCTGTTCTACCGCTTGAACGTGCTGCGCCTGCCATTGCC
>NZ_QAIW01000033.1:0-412 GCF_003061285.1 Stenotrophomonas sp. HMWF003
TCTATGCTCTGTGCCCGACAGATGAAGGCAGCCCGGGCCAGTTACCTGCGGGTTTCAGCCTGAACCGACGCTGGCAAACATGGCAGGATCGCCGGTGACACCTCTCCCACTGTGGCGCCGGCGCACACCCATGACTGGACACTGCTCTCTATCCGTATCGATTGGGGGGCTGCTGAAGCGACCCTCATCGTGCTGGACCGGACCTCCACCGAGCGCCGGGTAACCGCCCGAGGACTCCGCTTCTTCCGTCTGGAACGGGACGAACCTTGGGGACCGAGCAGTTCGATCGACGACATAACCCAAGTGGCGGGCGAAGCCGAGCAGCCGCTGGCGCTTTCGATGCAGATGCAGTCCGGCGACTGCATTCGGTTGTGTGCGGCATCCATCAATACCGCGTGACTGTGACGGGCAT
>NZ_QAIW01000033.1:422-1559 GCF_003061285.1 Stenotrophomonas sp. HMWF003
GGCTGGGCAGCATGGGCTGACGCCGAGATTCCGGGGCTGTACCCGCCGCGTTAGGAAAAGATGCTTTATCAAGGCGAGCAGGTGGAAAAGATTTCTTTCCTTCCTTGGATCGGAATTCAAGGATCTTTGCCATGTCGCGCATTGCTGGAACCTTTGTGACTACCGCCGTCAGCGGCAAGAACGTACGCGTGCTTGTACCCACGGCGCTTCCACCCGGTGATCCCGTGCTTTCCCCTGCCGCCTACGTCGAACAGAACGCCCGCGCCGAGGTGGCGCTGACGCGCTTGTCCGTCATGGCCGGGCTGGTGGCCCTCAGCAACTGGCTGATCCATGCGGCCATCCTGATCAGAGGACACGGCATATTCTGATTGGCTGGGCATACGTGTTTCTCGACACTTGAGCCATGGCAATCAAAGACTGGCCCAAGAACGAACAACCGCGCGAGAAGCTGCTGGCACGTGGTCCGGCAGCGCTTTCCGACGCTGAGCTACTCGCATTGTTCATGGGCACCGGCTGTAAGGGCTTGGACGTCATGGAGAACGCACGCCTTCTCCTCAAGGATCATGGCCCCCTGCGCCTATTGCTTGATATGAGCGCGCAGAAGCTGAGGAAACTGCCCGGGCTCGGCCCGGCACGAGCTTGCAAGCTTGTAGCCGCACTGGAACTCGCCGACCGCCATCTGCGTGCAAAGTTGGACCTGGGTGAAGGCATGTGCGATCCGAAGGCAGCCATGCGCTACTTCAAACAGCGGCTCCGCGGGCGCCCCCATGAGGTCTTTGCGGTCATGTTCTTGAACACCCGCAATCACATGCTGGCGTTCGAGGAACTCTTCCACGGCACGATCGATGCGGCGGCGGTCTACCCGCGCGAAGTGGCACGCCGCGCCCTGTTCCACAACGCGGCAGCGGTGATCATTGGCCACAACCACCCTTCCGGCAGTGCCGAGCCATCCGCCGCCGACCGCGACATTACCCGTCATCTGGAAAAAGCCCTGCCTTTAGTGGGAGTCCGCCTCCTGGACCACGTAGTAGTAGGCGAAGGCACCCCCGTCTCCATGGCTGAACGCGGCTGGCTCGAACCCACCCTCTCCTTTCGGGGCTGAACGTCCCAGTCAGCCCAGATACCCCTGTCCGGAGC
>NZ_QAIW01000338.1:0-1677 GCF_003061285.1 Stenotrophomonas sp. HMWF003
TAAGATGACCCTGCCGCACACGCGCGGCGCAGGACCCCACCATGCTCATCCGCCTTGGCAGCACCCAGATCCGCCTGTCCCGCTACATCGCCCTGTGGACGATGGTGGCCCTGGTGTTCGCCATGCAGAACGCCATCAACGTGGGCATGCCCCGCACCGACTGGCCCTTCTGGGACCTGGCGCGCTGGTCGCTGATCCAGTGGTACACCTGGGCGGCGCTGGCCCCGACGGTGTTCCGCCTCGCCGAACGTTTCCCGATGCGCGGCACCGGGCGCCTGCACGGGCTGGGCGCGCAGGTGGTCGCCAGCCTGTGCGTCACGTTCGCCGCGATGATGCTGGGCGCACTGGTCTCCACCCTGTTCGAGCCCAGCGGGTTTGCCGAGCAGCTGGGGTACTTCCTGGAGCAGCACTTCGCCATCGGCCTGTTGACCTACTGGACGTTGTTCGCGATCCAGCAGGCCCTGCATTTCCACGCTGAAAAGGCCCGGCGCGAACTGGAGGCCAGCCAGCTGGCCACGGAACTGGCGCAGTCGCGCCTGCTGTCGCTGAAGGCGCAGCTGCAGCCGCACTTCCTGTTCAACACGCTGCACGCGATCATCACCCTGCTGGACGAAGACACGCTGTCGGCCGAAGACATGCTGCTGCGCCTGAGCGAACTGCTGCGTGCCTTCCTGGAAGACTACGACGGCCAGGAAATCACCCTGCGCCAGGAACTGGACCTGATCGAGCTGTACCTGGGCATCCAGCGCATCCGCTTCAAGGACCGCCTGACCACCCGCACCTACATCGCCCCGGACACGCTGGACTGCGCCGTGCCCAGCCTGATCCTGCAGCCGCTGGTGGAGAACGCGCTGCGCCACGGCATCGGCCAGCGCGTGGGTAGCGACACCGTCGAAATCGACGCGCGGCGTGACGGCGACGTGCTGTGCATCGAAGTGCGCAACCGCAACAGCACGTTGTCGACCGAGCCGTCCGTGTCGGCCGGCCATGGCATCGGCATGTCCAACACCCGGCTGCGCCTGAAAGAGCTGTATGGCGATGCCGCCGAGGTCCGGCTGGACATGCTCTGGCCCGAAGGCGTGGCGTGCCGCATCCGGGTCCCGTTCCGGGTACTGGAGAGCGCCGACGACGCACCCGAGTTCACCCCCGGGGTGGCGCCGGCATGACCCTGACCGTACTGGTGGTCGACGACGAACCGATCGCGCGGCATGCGATCGTGCGCCTGCTGCGCGACGATGCCGACATCGAGATCGTCGGCGAATGCGGCGACGGCGTGTCCGCGGTGGCGGCCATCCGCAACCAGTCGCCGGACCTGGTGTTCCTGGACATCCAGATGCCCGCCATCAACGGCATGGACGTGGTGGCCACCGTCGGTGCCGAGCGCATGCCGGCCACGGTGTTCGTGACCGCCTATGAGCAGTACGCGGTGAAGGCGTTCGAAGCCAATGCGGTGGATTACCTGGTCAAGCCGTTCAGCCGCGAGCGCTTCGCCGCCGCGCTGCAGCGGGCCAAGGCCCGGCTGTCGGCCGGGGCCGGGGTGGGCGCGCAGGCATCAGCGCAGATCCTGCAGGCGCTGGATGCACTGCGCCAGCGCGACGACTACCTGCAGCGGCTGCCGGTGCGCGTGGACGAGCACGTGGTGCTGGTGGCCGTGGATGACATCGTCTGGATCAAGGC
>NZ_QAIW01000338.1:1687-3303 GCF_003061285.1 Stenotrophomonas sp. HMWF003
GCCGGCAACAACGTGGAAATCCACCTGGCCGACCGCGTGCACGCGCTGCGCGACACCATGGCCAGCCTCGCCGCGCGCCTGGATCCGCGCCACTTCGCCCGCGTGCACCGCTCGGCCATCGTCAACGTGCGCCGGGTCAAGGCGATCCATCCGTGGTTCAACGGCCACCATGTGGTGACCCTGGACACCGGCCAGCAGCTGCGCATGAGCCGCTACCAGAACGAGGCATTCCTCAAGCTGGTCTCCACACGCAACCCGTAGAGCCGGGCTCTGCCCGGCTGCGAGACAGCCGCGCCCGTCCGTCCACGCACAGCATCCATCACGCAACCAGCCCACGCTCCTCGGCGCGCAGGGTCAACACCTCCACCCCGTCGGCGGTGACCAGCACCGTATGCTCGGCCTGCGCCGACAGCTTCCCGTCGCGGGTGGTCACGGTCCAGCCATCCTCGCTCATGTCGATCGCCGCGCGGCCCTGGTTGATCATCGGCTCGATGGTGAAGGTCATGCCCTGCTCCAGCACCAGCCCGTCGCCGCGCCGGCCGTAGTGCAGCACCTGCGGTTCCTCGTGCATTTCCTGGCCGATGCCGTGGCCGCAGAATTCCTTGACCACGCTGTAGCCGTGCGCCTTGGCGTGCTGCTGGATCGCAAAGCCGATGTCGCCCAGCGTGGCGCCGGGCCGCACCACGCCAATGCCTTTCCACATCGCCTCGCGGGTCACCCGTACCAGCCGCCTGGCCGCATAGTCGACCTCGCCGATCAGGTAGGTCTTGCTGGAATCGGCAATGTAACCGCCCTTCTCCAGGGTGATGTCCAGGTTGACGATGCTGCCGCTGCGCAGCACGGCATCGGCGGACGGCACGCCATGGCAGACCACGCTGTCGATCGAGCTGTTGAGCACGTAGGCGAACCCATACTGGCCCTTGCTGGCCGGGCGCGCCTGCAATTCGTCCACGATGAAGCGCTCCACCCAGTCGTTGACCTGCAGCGTGCTCATGCCTTCCAGCGGCAGCCGGTCCAGCGCCTCGAACACCTGCGCAAGCAGACGGCCGGAGGCGCGCATCAGGGCCTGTTCTTCCAGCGTCTTGATCATGCCTCTGCCACCCGCAACGCCCCGGGCGCGACCCCGGCCGCACGCAGTTCGCGGCTGACGATCTCCTGGTAGCTCATGCCGGGGTTCATCTCGCAGAGCATGCCGATCTTGATCCAGAAGCCTGCCTGGGCGTTGATCGAGCGGCCGGAGACGCCGCTGGCGCGGCGCAGGTTGTCGTGTAGTTCGTCGTCGATGTTGACGATGCCCATGCGGGTCTCCCAGGCAATGAAGATACGCACCATATATGTTTCGTATATTGCTTGCAATGCCACCTGTCGCCGCCCCAGTCGCTTCGTGCGAGCATGCTTTCCCAAGACAGAAGCCCCTCTCACGGAGCACTCGCATGGGCAGGATCCTGGTGGTGTCGTCGGCGGCCGTGGTCGCACTGGTGGTGGGCGCGGCGCTGTTAGGCTATTCGCCGTCCACCTGCAGTTGCGTGAGCCCGTACGACACCCTCAAGCACAGCGCCGGATTGAACCTGCCGGGGGTCCCCGTGCCCGCCGCGACAGTGGAGGCGGGCCTGAAC
>NZ_QAIW01000338.1:3363-7594 GCF_003061285.1 Stenotrophomonas sp. HMWF003
CACGCCGTCCAAGGGCACATCACCCACGTGTCGGTCGCGCGCGCCGTCTGGCTGAGCTACTGATCAGCAGTACGCCGTCGCCTCGATCTCGAACAGCATGCCGTCCAGCGCCAGCCGCGGCACGGGAATCAACGTGCAGGTCGGTGCCCGGCCCAGCGGCCAGCGTTGGCCGATCTGCGCGGAAAGAATGCCCAGCCGGTCCTGGTCATGGTCCACCACCAGCACCGTGAGTTTGGCCACGTCGGCCAGGCCGGCACCGGCGGCGGCCAGGGCCAGCGCCAGGTTGTCCAGGGCCTGTGCCACCTGGACCTCGAAGCGCGGCGAGAGCACCCCGTCTGCGGTTTCCCCGCCCTGCCCCGCCACGTGGATCACCCGCGCCGGCAAGCGCACGACCGCCACGTGCGAGTAGCCGTTGGCACTGGGGTCATACAGACCCGCGGGATTGATGAAGCCGAACAGGCCGGCGGGCGCAGCGGGGGTGTCACTGAACATGGGGCATGCATCCATGGAGGGAGCACGCAGTGTTCGACCCCAACCTGGGTTGAGGTCAACAATGCACGGTGGAATGCTGCGGTCCACACCGCGCCAGTGGAGCCATGCCGCCTCAGGTCCAGGCCGGGTCGGCGGTGAAATCGATGGTCAACCAGAACTCGCTGCCGCGCGCGTCCAGGCGTTCGGCGATCTCGTCACGCAACCGGTCCACGTTGCCGATGTTGCCGATGACCGTTTCCGGATGGGTCAGGATGTGGATCTCGACGAAGCGCATGCGCCCCATCTTGGCCACGTGGCTGGTGAAATCAAGATAGCCGTGTTCGGTCACGAATGCCTGCATGACCGCCTGCACACGTGCATCCAGCGTATCCGGCGCCACCTGCAGCACCTCGCGCATGGCCTTCCAGGCACTGCGCAGCGGCACCGGCAGCACCGCGATGCTGATCGCCGCCAGCACCAATGGGTCCAGGTAGGGAATCCAGTGTGCGTGCTCGCCGCCGCGGAGCAGCAGCGCGATCACGAATGCCAGCACCACCGCCAGGCTCATCAGCCCACTCAGCAGCCAGGCCCGCACATCCAGCCACAGCAAGGAGGATTGCAGGCGCAGCGCGCGGGTCCGCACGAAGGCTGCCATGGCCAGGTTGCTCACACACAGTACCGCCGCCCACGCCAGCGCCGGACCGGCCTTGACCTCATGGCCGCCAGTGGTCAGCCCGATGATCGAATTGGCCAGCGCGTAGATGCAGGCCAGCGACAGGATCGCCCCGCCCAGTGCCTCCACCATCGGCTCCAGGTGCCAATAGCCGTACTGGAAACGCGGGCTTTCTTCCCGCGCCACCAGCCGCAGCACCGACAGCGCCACCAGGGTCAGGGCCACGTCGACCAGGCTGTACACGCCGTCGAACAGGATGGCCTGCGACCCCACCAGCAGGCCACCGGCAAAGCCGGTGGCACTCACGGCCAGGGTCACCGCGATCGAGAATGTCAGAACCCGCTGCTCGCGTGCTGTATCCATCGCTTGCCGAGGGCCTGACCGGACTCAGACCTTCAGCACCTCCACCTTGTAGGTTGGCGTAGCGCCATCGCGGTCGATGATAAGCCCATGCACGTCCGACTCGAAGCCCGGGAAGCGGGCGTTCTGCTCGCGGGCGATGCGCAGCGACTGGATGATCGGCTCGTCGCTGGCCCCGAAGCGCTCGCCCGGCATGATGGTCGGAATGCCCGGCGGGTACGGCACCAGCATGGTGCCGGCGATACGGCCGCTGATCGCCTCGATGTCGACCCGCTCGATCTGCCCGCGCACCAGGTGGTCGTAGGCCTCGGCCGGGGTCATCACCGGCTCGGGCAGGTCCACGTACATTTCGCGCATCACCTTGGGCACGGCGAACTCCCGGTTGAACTCATGCAGCGCCTGGCACAGGTCGCGCAGGCCCCAGCCGGCATAGGCCACCGGGTAGTCGGCGGCCAACCCCGGCAGCGCCCGGCTCAGCGGCGCATTGGCGTCGTAGAGCTCCTTGAACGCCATCAGCTCGGTTACCAGCGTGCTCCACTTGCCCTTGGTGATGCCCATCGAGAACAGGAACAGCACCGAGTACAGGTTGGTCTTCTCCACGGTAATGCCGCGCGTCCACAGGAACTTGCTCAGCACCGCGGCGGGAATGCCGCGCTGACCGATCTCGCCGTCGATCGACAGCCCCGGGGTCAGCAGCGTCACCTTGATCGGATCGATCAGCACGTAGTCTTCGACCAGCCCGTCAAACCCATGCCAGTGCGCGTCGGGCTGCAGGTACCACTCTTCGCGCTTGGCCACCAACGGTGCCGGCGCATCCCCCTTGGCCAGGGACCGCTCCAGCTTGTCCGGCTGCCACACACTGAACCACCAGTCGTCGCGCCCCAGATCCTCGCGCACGTGCAGCATCGCGCGGCGGAAGGCGATCGCCTCGTCATGCATCTCCTGCACCAGCGACTGCCCGGCCGCGCCTTCCATCATCTTGGAGGCCACGTCGCACGCGGCAATGACGCCGTAATGCGGGCTGGTGGTGGTGTGCATCATGAAGGCTTCGTTGAACCGCTCCGCATCCAGCTCGCGGGTGGCCGCGTTGCGAACGTGGATCATCGAGGCCTGCGAGAACGCGGCCAGCAGCTTGTGCGTGGAATGGGTGGTGAAGATGATCGCGTCCTGCTCGCGCGGCTTGCCCTTGGCCATGCCGTAGTGATTCTCGTAGAACGGATGGAACGCTGCATACGCATACCAGGCCTCGTCGAAGTGCAGGAAATCGACCGCGCTGCCGATCTCCTCGGCGATCTTCTCGGCGTTGTAGCACAGCCCGTCATAGGTGGAATTGGTGACCACCGCGATGCGCGGCTTGGAGCCGGCCTTGAACGCCTTGCTGGCCAACGGGTTGGCGGCGATGGCCTGGTGCAGCGACTCGGGCGTGAACTGGTCCAGGCTGATCGGACCGATGATGCCGTGCGCGTTGCGGCTGGGGGTGAAGTACACCGGGATGCCGCCGGTCATGATCAGCGAGTGCAGCAGCGACTTGTGGCAGTTGCGGTCGACGAACACCACATCGCCGCGGCCCACGGTGCCGTGCCAGACGATCTTGTTGGCCGTGGAGGTGCCGTTGGTGACGAAGAAGGTGTGGTCTGCGCCGAAGTTGCGCGCCGCTTCGTCCTCGGCCTCCTTGATCGGGCCGGTGTGGTCCAGCAGCGAGCCCAGCTCCGGCACCGAGATCGACAGATCGCTGCGCAGGGTGTTCTCGCCGTAGAACTGGTGGAACGCACGCCCCACCGGCGACTTGGTGAACGCCACGCCGCCGGCATGGCCCGGCGTATGCCAGGAGTAGTTGGACTCGGCCGTGTGGTGGATCAGCGCCTTGAAGAACGGCGGCAGCAGGTTGGCCATGTAGTCTTCGGCCGCGCGCATCACCTGGCGCGAGATGAAGCTCTTGGTGTCCTCGAACAGGAAGATGTACCCGTGCACGTACTTGAGCAGCTTGCTGGGCACCTTCTCGATGGTGCGGCGCTCGCCATACAGGAACACCGGCAGGTTGCCGCGGCGCGCGCTCTGTTCGCGCAGGAAGCCGAGCAGGCGCTGGAACTGCTCGGGCTTGTCCTCGGTGCCGTCGATGGAGATCAGTACCGCCGAGGCCGCCACATAGGTCCGCGCGCCGGCCTGGGCGTCGGAAAGGGTCAGGCCGCAGAGCACGCGCTGGTCGTTCTTGCGCAGCTCCTCGACCAGCGCACGGATCAGGATGCCACCGATGCGCGGGGACTCGTAATCGTCATCGATGACGATGATGGGGTAATCAAGCGACTTGAAATACACAGGCATTCTCCTGGGGGAAGATCACGAAAGCGTCGTGCGGACGGCGGCGTCCAGCGCGGGCAGCTGGCCACGCTGGCGGCGGCGCTCCTCGCTGAAGAACGGGTAGAACACCGTGATGAACAGCACGAACAGGAAGGCGTACTGGACGATGCTGCCCGACGACCCGAAGATCGCCCACAGGCAGTACACCACCGTGACACTGGTCAGCAGCCAGAACGCACCGGTATGCACCAGCGTGTGCGAACGCTCGACCACGAAATAGCAGGCCACGCACGAATAGATGTAAGGCAGCAGGGTCAGCACCACCGCAGCGGAGGTAATCACGTCGAACTGCGCCGACGCGGTTTCCGACGTCGAGGTGACCAGCACCGCCAGGGTCATCAGCACCGCCACGATCAGCACACCCTTGAC
>NZ_QAIW01000339.1:0-1189 GCF_003061285.1 Stenotrophomonas sp. HMWF003
GGGGTGGGGCCGGTCTGGTAATAGCGCGCGCGCAGCACCAGGGTGTAGCTGGAACCATCGGTCTGATTCAACGGCAGCCCGCTGTTGCGCGCCGTGCCGAAGCCCACCGGCGCCTGGGTGCTGGTGCCGATCTGGATGCCGATACCGGTGGCGGTCTGGTTGACCCCATCGGGCTGCAGCGCCATCACCGACTGGGCGGCGTTGACGATCGCAGTGACCGGGTCCACCCGGTACTGCAGGGTGTTGGCCACGCTGTTCTGCGCGGCCTGGCCACGGTCGTTGTAGCTGCCGGTCAGGCTGCGCGCATAGAAAGCCGGGCAGTTGTTCAGCCGCACGGGCACATCCACCCAGGCGGTGCCGGTGCCGACCCCGCTCAGTGCGTTCATCTGGTGCGTGCCCAGGTTCACCGGTACATCCGGAGTGCTGCAGGTACGCGAGACGATATTGACTTGGCCGCTGAAGGTGGCGAGCAGCAGGTCCAGTCGGTTGTCGCCCTGCACGTTGAAGTACGGCGCGGGCAGGCTGCTGCCCTGGATGCTGCCGGCGCCCACGGTGGCGGCGATCTTGTACAGCACCAGCACGTATTGGGTATCGGCGAACAGCGAGATGCGCGGATTGCCCGGGGCGCCGCTGTAGTCCACCCGGTTCTGCAGCGGCAGCGCGGCCGTGCCCGGGCCGATCAGCACGGCGGCACCGATGCCGGGCACGGCGGTGGTGTAGATGCGCGCCCCGAAGGTGGGATGGCTGTAGCTCGACAAGGGGTAGGGCGTCGCGCTGTAGGCGCGGTTGTAGTCGAAGGCAGCGCGATCGCAGGCCACGGTGAAGTCGCTAGTGGTGGAGAAGCTGCGCCGGTAGATCTCCGCGCCCACCGGCACATCGCGGCCCACGGTGATGTTGCCGGTGATCGGCACGGTGAAGCGCAGCGGCGTGGGGAATTCGGGCAGGTAGCTGCAGCGGCCTGCCTGCGCGGGCGCGGCCCACAGCAGGGCCAGCAGCGCCAGCAGCACCGCGGCCAACAGCGAACGGGACGGCATCATCATGGGGAAACAGGCTCCTGCAGGGCGGCGGTGCCGCTGTCGGCGGGTGCCGACGGGGAAGGAATGGCGGCAACCGATGCCGCGGGCGGCTCGCAGACTGCCTGCAGGGTCTGGTAGCCGCGTTGCGGGGCCGGCGCGTCCTTGTGCAGCAC
>NZ_QAIW01000339.1:1199-2404 GCF_003061285.1 Stenotrophomonas sp. HMWF003
CAGCGCTCCTGCAGGCCCTCGCCCCAGCGCACGCTGACCTGGCCCGAACCGGCCACGCCATTGAGAAACAGGCGGCTGCCTTGCCCGGCCACGCCGACCACGCGCCCCTGTGCGTCCAGCACATCGGCGCCGAACGGCACCGCGCGGCCGTCGGCCAGGATGGTCTGGACGATCAGCGCACGGCCGGCGCGGCTGTCGTAATCCAGCTTGACCACTGCACCTGCACGCGGCACCACGCGCCGGTTGGTTTCCTTGAAGGTCACGCCCATGCCGGCACCGCGCGGGTCCAGCGCAATATCGTTGAGCTGGTAGGGGATCAGGTACGGCACCACGGCATAGCCACGCGCGTCGATGCGCGTGCCGTGGCCGTTCTCCACCCGCGCACCGGCCGCACCGGGCGCATGCACCAGGCCGATGGTGTCGCCCAGCGGCGGCGACAGGGTCACTCCACCGGCATGCAGCACCACGCCGCCGGACATGCCCGCACCGAACTGGTGGTAGGCCGGGCCGCGGCTGGCGGTGGCGGTGAGCTGGCCGTACTGGCTGGCGTACTGCCCGTTGACGTCCAGCGTGTTGGCCGAGGCGGCGCGCGACAGGCCGGCGCCCCAGCTCAGCCGGTCGTCGCTGCCGGCGCTGCCGCTAACAGCCACGCGGGTAGTGTTGCCCCCTTGCTGGGAGCGGTTGAACAGCGCAGTCATCGACGGCGCGCGCGGGGCGCGGCCCAGCGGCATGCTCAGGGTGAAGTACAGGCGCGTGTCGCTGCGTTCATTGCGCAGCGCCGGCGCTGCCACATCGATGCCGCCGGGGATGCTGTCGCGCAGGCCATCGGCCTGCCACGGCGACAAGCTGTCGCGGGTACGCTGCACCGACAGGCCATAGCTCAGCGAACGCCACTGGTTGCTGTAGCCGGCGGTGAAATCCAGCTGGCGGCCGGGGCTGTTCCAGTAGTCGCGCTGCGAACCGATCAGGTACAGTTGCCCGGTGCGCTCACCCAGCCGCTGGTTGACGCTGACGTCCATGCGGTTGCGCTGGCGCGACACGATGTTGCTGCCTTCGCCGCGCGCGCGTGCATCGCGCATCAGGGTCAGGTCGGGCAGGCTGACAAAGCCGCTGGTGGAATAGCGGTACGCCGCCATCGCCAGATCGGTGCCGCTGGCGGTGAAATTCTTGTTGTAGCTCAGCCGCATGCTGGCTCCATGCCGGTC
>NZ_QAIW01000339.1:2419-8787 GCF_003061285.1 Stenotrophomonas sp. HMWF003
ACCGACCAGCGCGGCGCGGTAGCCGCTGGCGCCGATCACACCGCCATAGCCGGTCAGCGCATTGCTCAGGCCACGCTGGTAGGTAGCCTGCAGCAGGTCGGGCGAATCCAGCCGATCGGGCTCGGCCACGCGGCCGGCGCTGACGCTCCAGCGGCTCTGGCCGGGGCGCAGCAGTTGGGTGACCGCCGAGAACGGCACGCTGAATCGCTTCACGCGGCCGTCGGCCTCGGTGATTTCCACGTCTAGGTCGCCGCCGTAACCGGTGGGGTACAGGTCGTCGATCGCAAACGGTCCGGCCGCGACCGAGGCTTCGTGGATCAGGCTGCCACGCTGGCGGATGGTGACCCGCGCGTTGGTGTCGGCGATGCCGCGCACCACCGGTGCAAAGCCGCGCAGCGACTGCGGCAGCATTCGGTCATCGCTGGACACGCGCGCACCGCGCAGGCGCACGCTGTCAAACAGCTCGCCGGCACTGAAGGTATCGCCCAGCATCAGCTGCGCCTGCCAGGCAGGCAGGTCGCGCTGCAGGTAGCTGGACGCGGCCCGGTAACGGGTGTGGCCGTGTTCGCTCCAGGCCAGGGCGCCTTGGTGGCGGGCCTGCCAGCCACCGGCATGCAGCGCGCCGTTCACCCCCAGGTAGCCGCTGAGCTGGCCACCGCTGGCGCCGCCGCTACGGTACAGATTGCTGGTATAGCCCAGCACCGCGGCCGGAACGCCGGCATCCCACTGCGACGGATCGACCTGGCCACGCGCCTGGCGCACGGTATAGATCTGCGGCACCGACAGCCGCAGCACCTGGTTGGCCACATCGAAGCTGGCGGTGGCGCCGGGCACGTAATCGCCGAGCGGGCCACAGAAGTCGCCGGCCGGAAGGGCGCGCTGCGGCGCGTTGGCCGGGTCGGTGTGCAGGCTGTCCAGATCGATGCCGTAGCGGCGCAGCTGCTCGGCGCTGAAGCAGGGCTGGGTGTCATCGTTGGCCGGGGCGTTGGCATAGACGATGTCGGTACGCGCACGCCACTGCTGGTTCAACACCACGTCGCCGCGGTAGGTGCCCGGCGGCACATAGCCGCTGCGCCCGAACCGGGCCAGGTCCACTGCCGCCGCGCTGCCACGCGGGAAGAAATCCGCATCGAAGCTGACGTTGCCGCTGGCTGCGGCGATGCCGGTGGCGGCAGGCAGCGCCGCGGCGCCGGCACGGGCCGACAGTGCCAGCGCAATCAGCACCGGCAGCAGCGCCGCGCGCGGCAGCCGCGCAGGGGAGGGCGTGGGCAGGAACATGGGGGTAGGCGAGGCCAGGGCGTGACGCTCAGGGCGTCAGCGCACGGTCCTGCGGGTTGACCGCACCGAAATCGTTGATGACCGCAAATGCGGCGGCCAAGGTGCCGGCCGGGCGCTGGGTGACATCCTTCAGCGGGAACACGGCAGTCGCGCCGGGCGCGACCATGCCGCCGCCCTGCTCACCGACGGTGCCCGTGGCGGTCTTCAGCCCGACCTGGGCGAAATTGACATGGTAGGCGCTGGGGTTGCGCACCTGCAGGGCCAGGCCCATGCGGTCGGCGGCATCCACCAGCGACCAGCTCAGCCCATCGATCGCGCCGGGCAGATCGCCACGCAGGCCGGCCGGACGGAACAGCAGTTTGATCCGGGTGCGGAACGCGAACTGCAGAACATTGCGCTCGCCGCTGTTGTCCGCCTTCGGCGGCACTTCCAGCACGTTCACCCAGAACAGGGATTCTTTGTCGGCGGGCAGGGCCTCACCGGTATACATCAGCCGCACCGCCTGGCTGGTTTCACCATCCATGCGGAACATCGGTGGGGCCACGGTGAACGGCGCCTTGGCGGTGTCCGGCGACGAACGCTCGTCACCATCGTCCAGCCACACCTGGATCAGCGCAGGGGTTTTGCTTTCGTTGTTGAGCTTGAGCGTGACTTCCTGGTCCTGTGCCGGGTACACCACACGGGTGCCACCGATCACGACGCTGGCCTGGGCGGGGGCGCCAAACAGGCACGCGAACGGCAACACGGCGGCCAGGCCGCAGCGGATCAGCTTGTTCATTGGGTGGGGCTCCAGGAGGTGCGCCGGCGGGGGGGAATCCCGCCGGCGCCAACAGACCCGTCGGTCAGTTGTAGGTGACGGCGTAGACGACGCTGGTATCAACCAGGCCGGGAGTCGCTGCGCCGGTGGCCAGATACTGGCTCTGGAAATCGATGATGGCGGTGTTGTTGACGATGGCCGGGCTGCGCACACCATTGGCCGGGTCAGCCAGGTTGATCGGGGTGCCGTCGTCTTCCATCACCTGAACCTGGGTCAGGGTGGCTTCGCCGACCAGGGCGTTGGTCAGCGCGCCGGTGGTGGCATCGATGCGCGGGCTGGAGGCCAGGAAGGACATGGTGGCGACCTTGCCGTTGACGCACGAACCCTGGCCCGGGCCGCCGATGATGACCTGGAACGGCTTGGCGCCGGCCACGTCGCCGGCAGCAGCCAGCAGCGAAGCGCGGACCGGGTCCAAGGCGACCACGAAGTTGCCGGTGCCGCCATCGGTGCCGGCGCCGCCGGTGATGGTGCAGGTTTCATCGGTGACGGCGCCGGTGAAACGGATGGTGCCGCCGGTGGCGGCCGCGCTGGCGGCGCCGACAACGGTCATGCCCAATACGAGGCCGAGGGCGGAGGCAAGCTTGATGTGCTTCATTGTGATCACTTCTTCAGGAGGAGGTGGACTGCCGTAACCGGAACACGTCCGGCCAAGCGCATCGTAGGCAGTCGCGCGCGGTGCCCCTATCGGACCGGTCCCATTTGCGCGCCGGCATCGGCCTGGGTGGAAGGCGCAGCCGTATCGGCCTCCAGGACATGGCGCACCCAACCCTGGCGGAAACGTTCGCGCTGGCGTGGGGAGGCGTAGAGGTAGCGATTGACCGCTGCCAGGAAATCGTCCTGCCGGCGCTTGTCCAGCGCGCAGAACGCCAGCAACAGGCGCTGGATGCGGTATTGATCGGGTGATTTCACGGTGCGCCACCTTGGAGAAATCCGTTCCGCCAGGTACAGAACGGCCACCTCCAGAGTAGATGGCGATGGCGCGAGGGCAATCGGACCGGGCCCGGATTTGGCCCTGCGCCGCACGCGCCTCAGGCGTCGTCGTCACCGGCGTTGCTGCGCGCTACCTGCGAGGCCTGCACCAAGCCACTGCTGATCGCATACCGGAAGATTTCGCCATCGCGGGCAAGGCCCAGCTTGCGCATCGCCGACATCTTCTGCGTGCTGATGGTCTTGCGGCTGCGACCGACGCGCTCACCGATCTCGGCGACGGAAGAACCTTCGGCGAACATCCTGAGTACCTCGCTCTCGCGTTTGGTCAGCGTGCCCTGCGCGGTGGCATCACCGGGCGCGGGCATTTGCTCCAGCAGGCGCTTGATCACCGGCGACAGGAACGGCTGCCCGGCCATGGCACAGCGAATGGCGTGTTCCAGGTGCAGGTGCGGATCGGTCTTGCTGACGATCACGTCCACGCCCACCTCCTGGATGCTGCGCAGCACCCGCGGATTTTCCACGCCGGTCAGCACCAGGCGGCGCACCTGCGGAAAACGCCGGTGAAGGAAATGCAGCAGCGCGATGCCATCGCCGTAGCGACCCTGCGGCATGGAAAAATCGGCGACCACCACGTCCACCTGCTGGGTGGCCAGCACGTCCACCATGCCGGTCGAATCGTCGGCCAGGCCGACGATCTGGATGTCAGCTACAGCGGCCAGCATGTGCTCCATCCCGGCCAGCAGCACGGGATGGTCGTCGGCGATGACAACGCGGATATTCAAGGCGATGCGTCCTTTGTTGGGGACGGGGTACGGCATCGGCCGCGCCCCGGAACTGCCCGCTTGCGGGGCTATGATACGCTGACCGAGGTCGGCGCTTTTGTGCGTTGCGCTGCCCTGCAACCGCCTGGAGAACTGTATGAATACCAAGCCTTTCAGGGTTGCCGTGGCCGATGACCACCCGATGGTGCGCATGGGCATCGAGAGCAGCCTGGACGCCTTCCCGATGATCCAGGTGATCGGCGCCGTGGCCGATTCGACCGAACTGGTGGCGTTGCTCGATGCACAGCCCTGTGATGTGCTGATCACCGATTTCGCGATGCCCGGCGGCGCCCATGGCGATGGTTTGCAGCTGCTGGATTTCCTGCATGCGCGCTACCCCGGGATGTTGATCGTGGTGATGACCGGCATCGACCAGCCGGTGATGATCCAGGCCATCCTGTCCCGTACCGTTGCCGGCCTGCTCAGCAAGGCCGACGATGTCTCGCACGTTGCGCTGGCGGTGACTGCCGCGCATGCCAACCGCCGTTACCTGTCACCGACCATCGCCGCACTCTCCCCGTCGCTTCCGGGCCAGCGGCGCACCACGCAGTTGTCGCCGCGCGAACACCAGGTGCTGTCGTTGTACGTGGGCGGCCACTCGATCAGCGCGATCTCAGAACAGCTGCAACTGCGCAAGCAGACGGTCAGCACGCAGAAGGTCAGCGGCATGGCCAAGCTGGGGATCGAACGCGACGCGGACCTGTTCAAATATGCCGCCGAGCTGGGCCTGGCAGGGCCCAGCGACGACCGCTAGCCGGCTCAGGGCAACGCCGCATGCGGCAACGTGGCCGTGCCGTCGACGCCGTTGGCGGGCTGGGCGATGGCCGGTGCCGGTGCGGCCATGCCGGCGACCACGATTGTCCAGCCTGGCGTTGCCGCGCCCAGGCGCCCACGCAGGGCGGCCACGGCGTCCGGGTCCAGCGCTGCGTCCGAGCCCGTCGCGGTCGGCGGCAGGGTCACCACGATGCGCTTCTGCAGGCCATCGAGCATCACATCGGCGGTGATGTCGCCCAGCAGCGTGCGGATGTGTTCCAGGGTCCATGCGTCCGCCTCGGCACGCAGCTGGCGGGTCTGCTCGGACAGTGCGTTGACGCGCAGCCGCAGTCCATCCAGGTCCGCCCGGTCGCGGCGGCCATCGTCGCTGGCTTCCAGGGTTTGCCGCACCCGCAGTGCAGGCGCCTGGGGCAGCCGCGCGGCCAGTCGTGCACCCAGTTCACGCTGGGCATTGCCGATGTAGGCCGGCACCATCGCCACCAGGTCCACTGCGTAGCCTTGGCCGCGCCGTTCCACACTGATCTCCTCGATCGATCCGCCACGTTCCTGAAGGTATTTCTGCACCACCGCACGGGTCTGGTTCGCCGTCCAGGTCTGTTCGCCGATGTTGCGCAGCGCCAACCCCAGCGGCAGCGCCAACAGCACGAAGGTGGAGGCAATGACGATGGCCTGCCACGCCGAATGCTTTGGCGAATTGTCCACGCCGAAGCCGTACCACTTGGCGATCAGCGTGACGCTGAGCGCGATCGCCAGGAGATTGGTCATGAACAGGAAAAATGCGCCGCCGGCGATACCCAGGTCACCGGTGGCCAGTCCAAAGGCGACCACGGCCATCGGCGGCATCAGTGCGGTGGCGATGGCGACCCCGACGATCGCCTCTCCCTTGCGGGTGATGACCGCATAACCGCCGGCCAGGCCGGACAGAATCGCCACCAGCAGGTCGAACAGGGTCGGCTGGGTGCGCGCCAGGATTTCGCTGGTGGCTTCGCGCAACGGCGACAGCCACACGATGCACATGGCAGTGGCCAGCGCCAGCAGCACCCCGGCCAGCAATGCCAGCAACGCCCGGCCCATCATGCGGAAGTCCACCACGCACAGCGAAAAGCCGAGCTGCACGATCGGGCCCATCAGCGGGGAGATCAGCATCGCCCCGATCACCACGGCCGCCGAGGACTGCAGCAGGCCAAGGATGGCGATGCCGCAGGACATGACGGCCATGAACGCAAAGCGCGGACTCAAGCCGCCTTCATCGGCCACGTTGTCGATGACCACCGCATGGTCGACGTGATGGGCCAGGCGGCCACGCAGTCGTCGCCACAGGCGATGCAGCGTGCTGAGCGGCGCGGCGGAATGGGAGGGCGCCGACTTCATGGGGCAATCCCCCCGCGCTCGTGCATATGGCCGCGCTGCAGGCGGGCGAAGTACCACAGCAGGTCCAGCGCTTCGAACAGGTCGCGACGGCCCGCCAGCAGCTGGCGTCCGCGCATCACGTTCCAGTGCCCGTAGCTGGTGCGGAACAGATAGTGTTGGGTGGCATCAAGCATGCAAACGCTCCGGCGGACGACATCGACCGCGCGGGGCATCATCGGCGATGCCCGTTCATCGCCCCATCGGACGCGGCCTATTTGGGCCGGTCGTCCTGACTGTCGCCGAGGTCGGCGTCACAGGCGTCCAGCAGGGCCGACAGATCCTCGATCAGCTGCCATATCGGCTCGGCCAGCGTGTCGGGCGGGGCATGGTGCAGCGCC
>NZ_QAIW01000339.1:8810-16906 GCF_003061285.1 Stenotrophomonas sp. HMWF003
ATCAGCAACGCACCCTTGAACGAATGCAGGCGCTCGATGGCCCGCCCGCTGTCGCCTGCACGCAGCGCGTCTGCCAACTGGGCCAGGTCATCGCGTCCGGTGTCCACGAACAGACGCAGCACCCGTGGCGGGAAACTGCGCGCCGGTGCCGCAGGCGCAGGGACAGGGACAGGTGCGCCGGCGCTGACGCTGGGAGGCGGCTGCTGCTGCGCGTCGGCGTGCACATATCGGGCCAGCATCGCATCCAGCGCACCCAGGCTCATCGGCTTGAGCAGGATGTCGGTGATGCCGGCGGCCCGGCAACGCTCGCGCTCGCTCGACAGTGCGGTGGCGGTGATGGCCAGGATCGGCAGGCGCGCATCGCGTTCGCGCAGGGCGGTGGCCAGCTCGTAGCCGTTCATCACCGGCATGTTGATGTCGGTCAACACAGCCACGTAGTGACCGGGCGCCCAGCGCTGCAGGCCCTGTTGGCCGTTGTCGGCGGTATCGACCAGGAAGCCCAGTTCCTCCAGCTGCTGCAGGATCAGCTCGCGGTTGACCGCGTTGTCTTCCACCAGCAGGATCCGCCCGCGCCGGGCGGGCGGCGCGGCCGGTACGGTGGGGCTGGCCGCCGGTGAACGCGGGTGTGCCAGGATCGCATCGACCAGCGCCGCGCTGGCGTAGCAGGACACCTGCAGCTGCCCATCCACCTGCCGGGCGACCAGCGGCCCGGCCGCATGCGCGCGGATCACCCGCGCATGCGCGTCCACCAGGCGTTGTTCCTCTTCCTCGCTCCACGCCCGGCGTTCCCCGACGATCACCAGCATCGCATCGCCCGGTTCCATGCTCCGGGGGCGGTCCAGCACCGTCAGCGACGCGCCCAGTCCGCCAAGCAGCGTATCGAACTCGGCGCGCCACTCCGACGCCGCCGACAACAGCGTGATCGCCAGCCCCTGGAGCACAGGCGCTGGCGGGCTCGCCTCGGCGGAGGACGCCACCGGCACCTCCAGGGCGAACACGCTGCCCACGCCCGGCGTGCTGTCTGCGTGCAGGCTGCCGCCGAGCAGGTGGGCCAGCTGCTGGCACAGGGCCAGGCCCAGGCCGGTGCCACCATAGCGGCGCGAGATGCTGGCATCGGCCTGCGAAAACGGCTGGAACAGATGCTCCATCTGCGCCGGCGTCATGCCGATGCCGCTGTCCACCACCTGGAACCGCAGCATCGCCGTGTCCTCGGCCGCGCCCGCTGCCTGCGTCACCCGCAGCAGCACGCGTCCGTCGTCGGTGAACTTGATGGCATTGCTGAGCAGGTTGTTGAGGATCTGACTGATCCGATGGGCGTCGGCGACATAGCCACCGGCCAGGGCCGGATCGATGGCATGGAACAGCTTGAGGCCCTTCTGCTGCGCGGCCGGTGCATACAGCAGCGCGGACTGCTCGATCAGCGCGCGCAGCGTGAAGGGCAGGGGGTCGATGTCCAGCTGGCCCACTTCGATCTTCGAGAAATCCAGCACATCGCTGATGGTGGCCATCAGCGAATCGGCCGACAGCCGGATGCGGTCCAGGTGCTCGTGCTGGGCCTCATCCAGGCGCGAGCGCGAGAGCAGCTCAAGGTGTCCCAGCACGCCGTTGAGGGGCGTGCGTATCTCGTGGCTCATGGTGGCCACGAACGCGCTCTTGGCGCGGCTTGCCGATTCCGCCGCCAGGCGCGCGCGCTCGGCATCCTGGCGCGCGGCATCCAGCTTTTCCTGCAATTCCAGCTGCGCGGTGACATCGCGCAATGCGCACACCCACACCGGCTGGTCCTGGTAGGACGCCGTGGCCATCACCACCTGCAGTTGGCGGGTGCTGCCGCCGGCATCCTCCAGCGACCAGTGGAATTCCTGCGGCACCGCGCTGGTCGGGCTGTGCACGTGCGCCACCAGCCCTGCATACAACGTGCGCTGCGCCGTTGGGTGCCCGGCAATGGCCCGGGCAACGTCGTTCTCGGCCAGCGGCGTGCCATCGCGCGGGTCGAGCAGGCACAAGCCGACCGGCGTGGCTTCGATGATGGTGCGGCTCAACGCTTCGCTCTCATAGACGCGCGATGCATCGGCCAGGGCCGGTGCGAAGACGCGCCGGTCGAGCAGCAGCAGCAGCGCCCAGAGGATGCCCAGGATCAGCACGGTCGCGCCCGCACGCAGGGCCAGGTCGTCGCGCTGGTCGGTGAACAGATCCCGCCAGGTGTAGAAGTGCACCATGGTCCAGTCCACGCCGCCGATCGGGCCGGCAACCATGAACAGTCCGTCGCGGTGCAGATAGACCGGTGTGCCGCGTTGGAGCGGCAGCGTCAATCCACGCAGGGCGGCGTCCGCGTTGGCCGGTATCGTGCCGCTGGACAGCACGTGCTTGCCACTGCGCGTCACGATCAGGAACGCACCGGGGGTGGATGCGGCCAGCCTGGCCTGGACCAGGTCGAGGCGTTCAAGGGTGACATGGCGGATGTAAGCCTCTCCATGTGTGGCAAGCGTCAGCACGCCCACCAACGCCTGCTGGTGGGTCAGCGGGTTTTCGCCCATGAAAGACACCAGGCGGCCTTGGGCATAGGCGCTCTGCAGCGGGCCCGGTGCCGGGCGGATGCCGGCCAGCCGTTCTTCATGCACGGTTAGCCGCTCGAAGGCCTGCGCGCGGGTGCCGACCTTGAGCATCTGCAGCAGTTCGACCTCGTCCCGCACGCCGGTCACCGCGACCAGCCTTCGGGACGGATCGTAGACGTACATGGAGGGCGTCGCCCCAGCCTGCAGCGCGGTGATGCTGACCGCCGCGTAGGCGGAGTACTCCTGGATCATGCCCAGGTAGGCGGCCAGCACCTGCGGTGGCAACTGCTGCGTGTCGTGTCCGAGCACCAGCCAGGGCACGGCGGTCTTGCCTTCGGCACGGATCACCAATTGCTCGCCGGCGGCTGCGAACGCCTGCCGCAGCGGCTCGCCGTTGCGCGCCAGCAGCGGTTGCTGCGCGCTCCAAAGCGCGTCGTTGGCGTTCATCGCATTGGCGTAGGCCCGGTCGCGCTGGCCCAGGTGGAAGTCCACCGCCTCCTTGGCATGCATGTACTGCTGGCGCTGGCTGGCGTGGAAATCGCGGATGCCCAGCAGCACGCTGATCGCTGCCGTGGACAGGATCAGTGCGCTGACCAGAATGCCGCCGCCAAACAGCAGCCTGCGCTGGTGACGCCGTAACGAGGACAACCGTTCAACCGGGCTGGAGGGTCTGCTCATGGCCCGATGGTGCGCCAACGGGCCGGTGTTTTCCATCGCAGGACGCTGCACCGGCCGCGTCATTGCGCATCGCCAGCGGACGGTGGACGCCTGTCCAGGCTGCGCAGCAGTTGCAGCAACGCGTCGCTGGCGTAGCACGATACGCTCCAGCCATCGGGGTGATGCTGGGCGGTAAGCGGGCCGTCGGTGCGCACACGGACCACGGACGGGTGGCACCGGTGCGCAAGCGGCAGCTCAACCACGCTCGTCGACCGTTCGAAGACGATCACCGCGTCTACCGGCATGGGCAGCTCGTCAGCGGGATCTTCCGGGTCGGTGCGCACCGCGACCTGCGCGCCCCATCCTTCCAGCCGACGCACCAGTTCGGTACGCCAATTGGCCGAGCGCGAGACCAGCGCCAACTGCATGTCCGCCAACGGGTAGTCCTCCGAGGGTGTCGGCAGCCGCTGCACCGGCACCTCGAAGTGGAACACGCTGCCCACGCCGGGCGTACTGTTCACCGCGATGCAGCCGCCCATCCGCGCCACCAGTTGCTGGCACAGCCACAGGCCCAGACCGCTGCCCCCGAACCGTTTTCGGATCGATGCATCGGCCTGCACGTAGGGCTCGAACAGGCGCACGCACTGCTCGACACTCAACCCGATGCCCGAGTCGGCCACTTCCAGCCGGAGCAGGGTCTGTCCGTGCTCCTCGCGGATGCTCGCGCGCAGCACGATACGACCGGACAAAGTGAACTTGACCGCGTTGCTGACCAGGTTGCGCAGTACCTGTTCGATACGCCCCTGCGCGCCGCGGTAGACCGCGCCGGTGCATTCGGCCAGTGACACGTCCAGGTCCACGCTGCGTTCCAGCGCAAGCGGCGCATACAGCATCGCCACCCGCTCCAGCATCTGGGCCGGTTCGAACGTGGCCTCGTCGATGCCCAGTTCGCCAGACTCGATGCTGGACAATTCCAGCACGTCGCTGATCGTGGCCAGCAGGGCATCGGCCGACTGGGTGACGCGTGACAGCCGTTCCTGCTGGGCGTCGTCCAGGTTTGACCGTGCCAGCAGCTCCAGGTGCCCGAGGATGCCATGCAGCGGCGTGCGCAGTTCGTGGCTGATGGTGGCCACGAACATGGTCTTGGCCTGGCTGGCGTTCTCCGCGTCGATGCGGGCGCGCTCCTGCCGTTCTTCCAGCTGGATGCGTGCGGTGAGGTCGCGCAGGGCGCACAGCAGTACCGGTCGGTCCTGGTAGATCGCCCGGGCCGCGCCCACCAGTAGTTCGCGCGGGGGGCCGCCATCCGGATCGGGCACGGCCATCTGGTACTCGCGGCCTGCGGCGGTGATCGGGGCGCCCTCGAAGCCGCTCACCAGGTTCTGGTACAGCGACTCGCCCGCGCCATCGACACCGGCGGCATAGCTGCGCACCTGTTCGTTCTCCAGCACCGGGCGGTTGCGTTCGATGTCGATCAGGCACAGGCCGACCGGCGACATTTCGATCAACGCGCGGTTGACCGCTTCGCTCTGGTAGACGTGCACGGCGCGTGCGATGAGCGGCGCCAGCACACGCCGATCCAGGCGCACCAGCAGCAGCCAGACCCCGGCCATCAGGCTCAGCCCCAGCGCGACCATTGCCGCCATATTCCAGCCGCCGTCGCGCAGGATGTCCTGCCAGCTGTAGACATCCACCAGCGACCAGTCGGTGTCATGCACCAGATTGGCGATGTAGTAGCGCCCGTCCTGGCCGTGACGGGTAAGCGCGGCGCGCTCGGGTGTCCATAGCCCGGCGGCGTGCAGCGCGTCCAGCGGGATGGGGGCCGCAGCAGGGCGGGTACCCATCAGCACCCGGCCATTGGGGGCCAGCACCATGAGGTGTCCATCATCGCCACTGCCCAGCAGGGCAGCGAGGCGCGCAATCGGCTCGAAGGCAACGAACGTGCCCACGTCGGTGTCGCCGTCGAGGACTGAAAACGCCGACACGAGGCTGAGCTGTCCGCTCACCGGGTGCGCTGCGATCCCGCGCCGAACCCGCGCGCCTTCCCGGGAGGGATGCAGCCCGGGGATGGTGTGACCGGAGTGGGTCGGCGGCGCGAGCTGCCCATAGGCCAGCAGCCGCTCGAAGAGGGCAGTGCGGTTGTCGATATGCAACGATCGGCTGAGGTGCGCTTCGGTCAATCCCTGATTGAGCACGAGCAACCGCCCACTGGCGTCATGGAAAAACGCAGGCTCCGCCGCGGCCTGCTGCGGGTCGGTGCTGGAGACGCTCATGATGATCGACAGCGCAGTGGCAAACCGCAGATAGCGCTGCAGCCGGGTCCGCTCCCAGTCCGAAGTGTCGCGGCCCACGACCATCTGCGGCACGCTGTCGGACCCGGCGTTGGCGAGGTCACGCTCGTGCTGGCGCAGGAACGTGGTCGCGGGATCGTCGCTGTCGAAGCTGCTGGTCCACACCTCCGGCGGATGCCGCCAGGCGTATTCAGCCATGTTCTGCAGGCGCGCCAGATCGACATCACGCTGGGCAAGCGCGGTGTTCAGCGCCCTGGCGGCGCGACCGAAGGCGGCCTTGCGTTCGTCGTGGTAGCGCTCCACGTGCATCGCGACGGCCGCGAGCATGCCCAGCGCGATGACCAGGCTCAGCAGGCTGCCACCGGCGAAGAGGATGCGCCGGTGATGCCGGTGCAAGGCCATTACATCCTGCTGTGCTCCGGTATCCCGCGAGGGCAACGGGGCGTACAGGCGCCGCAGTGCGTTGAACATGAGGGGCTCCGGCAACGGGCAAGGCAACGACGCCCGCGCGCCGCGACAGTGATGAGGATCGGGCACGCCAGACGGCGTGCGCGGAGGAGGCCAAAGGATGGAGAGCGCCCCCTGCCGCTCCCATAGGACCGGGCCCATTCCCGCCGCCTCGTCGCGCCAGGGCGTTGAATCCATTGGGCAATCGCCGCTGAAGCCGGCGCTGCCCCTGTCTCGTTTTGGGCCGTGTCCGATAGGGCCGGCGATCCCCCCCACCTAGCCTGTACTCCGACGCAGCAGCGCCATCCCGGTGCCGTCGCCCTTGTCCTTTACGGAGTACACCCATGAACATCATCTATCGCATTGTCAGGAACGCGACGACCGGCACGTGGATCGTCGCTTCGGAATTCGCCAAGGGCCGCGGCAAGCAGCCGACCCGTCGGGCCGCGGCGCTCGGTGGCCTGCTGTCGCTGTCGCTGGCCGCCGCTGCCGGTGCCAGTGAACCCATCGCCGCAGAGGATGCGGCGTGCGTGGACGAGCACGGCATCCAGGTTGCCTGCGCTGCCGAAGGAGCTCGTTCGATCGGCGTGTTCGCCGATACCGACCCGGTCAATGTGGGCCAGTTGCGCGGCAGCGTGCAGAGCGTCGCCGATGCACTGGGCGGCGGTGCAGGCGTGGATGCCGCCGGTGTACTCACCGCGCCGAGCTATGTGCTGGGTGGCGCGACCTACACCAACGTCGGCAGTGCGCTGACCGGTCTGGATGCGCGCGTGACCAGCAACGAAGAAGCGATTGCCAACATTCCCAATGGCAGCCGGTTCATCTCCGCGTTCCAGGGGACCGGCACCGCCGCTTCGACCCCGGCGGGCCCGAATTCGCTGGCGGTGGGTCAAGGCTCTGTTGCCAGCGGCAACGGTGCCAACGCGTTCGGTACCAACTCGCGCGCGAGTGCCAACGGTGCCTTCGCCGTGGGTGCCGGCGCGCAGTCGTCGGGCAACAACGCCAGCGCGCTGGGCTACGGCGCGGTGTCTTCCGGTGGCGGGAGCACGGCCGTGGGTGGCGGCGCGCGCAGCACCGCGCAATCGGCCGTGTCCATCGGCCAGGGCGCCACCGCCGCCAGCGTCTCCTCGACGGCAATCGGCCAGGCCTCCAACATCGCCGCGGCCAGCACCGGCTCGGTGGCGATCGGCAACGCCAGCACCATCACCGGCAGCGCGATCAATGCCGTGGCCCTGGGCACCCAGAGCCGCGTCACCGCCGCCAATGCCAGCGCCCTGGGCGACCAGGCCCAGGCCACGGCCAGCAATGCCGTGGCCATCGGTTCGGCCTCGCTCGCCGACCGCACCGACAGCGTTTCCTTCGGCACCGTGGGCGCCGAGCGCCAGCTGGTCAACGTGGCCGACGCCACCGAAGCGACCGATGCGGTCAACCTGGGCCAGCTCAGTGCCGCCTCGTCCAGCGCGGCTGCCGCCCTGGGCGGCGGTGCCGGCGTCAATGCAGACGGCACCCTGAGCGCACCGAGCTACACCGTGGCCGACCTGGCCAATGGCGGCGATGCCACGGTCGACAACGTCGGCGATGCGTTGACCACCCTCAACAGCAGCGTGCTCAATGTCGATGGCCGCGTCAGCGCGTTGTCCACCGCGATCGACGCCGGCACCGTCGGCCTGGTCCGGCAGGCCGATGCCACCGCCGATGTCACCGTGGCGGCCGCCAGCGCCGGCAGCCGGGTCGACTTCAGCGGCACCGCCGGTGCCCGCGCGCTCGACGGCGTGGCCGATGGCGCGCTGGCCGCCGGTAGCCAGCAGGCCGTCAATGGTGGCCAGCTGCAGGCCACCAACGCACAGGTACTCAACAACACGACCAACATCGCCAACCTGCAAGACGGGCTGAGCGGTGCCACCCGCTACGTCAAGACCAACGGCCGCGGCGACGACAGCGATGACGCACAGGCGACCGGCCTGGGGGCGGTCGCGCTGGGCCGTCTGGCCAACGCCGGCGTGGCCGATGCCATCGCCATGGGAACCGCGGCGCGCGCGCAGGGCACGGCCAGCATGGCGCTGGGCGCCAATGCCAGCGCGGCGGGAGAAAGCGCCGTCGCCCTGGGCGCGGGGTCGGTCGCCGACCGCGACAACGTGGTGTCGGTCGGTGC
>NZ_QAIW01000339.1:16916-18195 GCF_003061285.1 Stenotrophomonas sp. HMWF003
TCACCAACGGCACCGAGAATACCGATGCGGTCAACGTGCAGCAGCTGCGTCCGGTCGTGTCCGCCCTCGGCGGCGGGGCGGCGATCAACGCCAGCACCGGCACGGTCACCGGCCCGCGCTACAGCGTGCAGGGCACCACGCATGACAACGTCGGCGATGCACTGGGCGGCGTGGATACAGCACTGACCACCCTCGATGGCCGCGTGACCACCACCGAGGGCGACATCACCACCATCAATACCGTGCTGGGCAACCTGTCCGGCGGTACCGCGGGGCTGGTCCAGCAGACGGCGGCCAATGCGGTGGTCACCGTGGCGGCCGGCAGCGGCGGCACCGCCGTGGACTTCAGCGGTACCGACGGTGCGCGCGCGCTCGACGGCGTGGCCGATGGCGCGCTGGCCGCCGGTAGCCAGCAGGCCGTCAATGGTGGCCAGCTGCAGGCCACCAACGCACAGGTACTCAACAACACCACCAACATCGCCAACCTGCAAGACGGGCTGAGCGGTGCCACCCGCTACGTCAAGACCAACGGCCGTGGCGACGACAGCGATGACGCACAGGCGACCGGCCTGGGCGCGGTCGCGCTGGGCCGTCTTGCCAGCGCGGGCGTGGCCGATGCCATCGCTGTCGGCACCGCGGCGCGCGCGCAGGGCACGGCCAGCGTGGCGCTGGGCGCCAATGCCAGCGCTGCGGGAGACGGCTCCGTCGCACTGGGCGCGGGGTCGGTCGCCGACCGTGACAACGTGGTCTCGGTCGGCGCCGGTCCGCTGATCGGTAACGGCACCCGCCAGATCATTAACGTCACCAATGGCACCGAGAATACCGATGCGGTCAACGTGCAGCAGCTGCGTCCGGTCGTGTCCGCCCTCGGCGGCGGAGCGGCGCTCAACGCCACCACCGGCGTGGTCACCGGCCCGCGCTACACCGTGCAGGGCACCGCGCACGACAACGTGGGCGATGCACTGGGCGGCGTGGATACCGCGCTGACCACCCTCGACGGCCGCGTGACCACCACCGAGGGCGACATCACCACCATCAATACCGTGCTGGGCAACCTGTCCGGCGGTACCGCCGGCCTGGTCCAGCAGACGGCGGCCGATGCGGTGGTCACCGTGGCGGCCGGCAGCGGCGGCACCCGCGTGGACTTCAGCGGTACCGACGGTGCGCGCCAGCTCAAGGGCGTGGCCGATGGCACCGACACCACCGACGCGGTGAATGTCGCGCAGTTGAGTGCGGCCATTGATGGCGTGCGCGGCGGCGACACGCGCTACTTCAAGGC